>NZ_JAFCXG010000005.1:0-174217 GCF_049898185.1 Acinetobacter sp. 40AMC3-4 | reverse complement strand
CTGAGCAAATTAATACACTGATTCAGGAAATCGAAGATCATTTTATCAGGCAATAAAAAAGCCCCACATTTTTGGGGCTTTTTTTTAATTTATGACTTAAGCAACTGCCGCTTCAGGCTGAGATTTGTCGTCCAATTGAGCAAATTAATACACTGATTCAGGAAATCGAAGATCATTTTATCAGGCAATAAAAAAGCCCCACATTTTTGGGGCTTTTTTTTAATTTATGACTTAAGCAACTGCCGCTTCAGGCTGAGATTTGTCGTCCAATACTGACCAGATATCCAGGCCTAATTCAGCATGCAGGTCAGGAAGATCAAGGAAGATACTTGCACCAAGTACTTCATGCTGGCATTTTTGAGCCAGTTCATTCACAGCTTTTAAGGTTCCACCGGTTGCCAGAACATCATCCACAATAATTACTTTCTGGGACTGAACGTTCGCAGACATTTCTAAACGATCCAGACCATATTCCAGGCTATAACCCACACCGACCACTGGAGGTGGCAATTTACCTGCTTTACGCACCAACAATAAGCCTTTGCCTGTACGTTGTGCCAACAAGCTTGCCAACACAAAACCACGCGCTTCAACCGCAATAAAGCTTTCTACTTCTGCCAGTTTGTCAGCAGGAATGCTGGCAATCAAAGCGTCAGTCAATGGACCAATATTGCTCATGAAAAGTGGGGTCAAATCAAAGAAGCAAATTCCTGGTTTTGGAAAATCTTGGACCGTACGAATGTGAGACCACAAAGAAGTAGACAAATTGCTCATGGGAGATCTTAAAAAAAGAAAAGGAATATGGGAATTTTAAACCTATTTGAGTAGAGCGGACAAGCCAAGCTGCCTAATAAAAACCCGACGTTTAATTACAAGATATTGATTTTATTATATTGATTTATTTTAAAAATATTTAATCCGGACTTTACTGATTTTAAATTACCTAAAAACTCAAGTTTTTACTGCACGACTTTGGTCTATCCCACAAGATAAACACTCATTTTTGCCATCGTCAGCTTTTTATCCTTTAACCGCCTACGCCAGAAAAGCTGATTGGCGTGATTTTTAGATAAATGAGGAATGTGTCGTCTATTCTGCTGCTAATTTCGCTGATTAAGCTTTTATTCACTTTACTTTATGAATAGAACTGCGTAAAAATTTAGCCAAATATGTTCACTGTTAAAAAGTCATATTCTTTTAGAGTCTTGCCTTTTATGGATTTTAAGCTGACGCCTACAGTTGCTCAGTTTTGGAGAGTTACATGAGAAAGTTTCAATGCATCGTATGTGGATGGATTTATGACGAGGCAGAAGGTTGGCCTCAAGACGGGATCGTGGCAGGCACCAAATGGGAAGATATCCCAGATGACTGGACCTGTCCAGATTGCGGCGTGTCTAAAATTGATTTCGAAATGATCGAAGTCTAATCACGTCCAGTTAAAGGCCATATCCATATGGTCTTTTTTTATGCCTTTCAATCATTTATACAGCATGGAGCTCTACCATATGGAAACGACTATGCATCCTATCGTCATTATTGGTTCAGGTATGGCGGGTTATGCCGTAGCACGTGAATTTCGTAAACTCAATCCAGAACATGAATTGCTGATGATCTGTGCGGATGATGCGGTCAATTACGCCAAACCGACGCTCTCCAATGCTTTGGCTGGCAATAAAGCGCCTGAACAAATTCCACTAGGCGATGCGGCTAAAATGTCAGCACAGCTGAATATGCGCATTGAACAGCATACCTGGGTCAAAGCCATTCATCCGGAAGATCATCAGCTGGTTCTGGAAAAAGATGGTCAGGAAAGTACGCAAAATTATAGCAAACTGGTATTAGCCATCGGTGCCAATCCGGTACGTCTGGCGATTGCCGGTGATGCCAGCGATGACATTCATGTCGTCAACAATTTAAGTGACTATAAAGCTTTCCGTAACAATCTGGCAGCACGTGAAGACAAACGTGTAGTGATTTTAGGTGCAGGCCTGATTGGCTGTGAATTTGCCAACGACCTGCAAAATACCGATCATCAGGTTACCGTCATTGATTTGGCGCCTCAGCCGCTTGGCCGTTTATTGCCAGAACATGTTGCTACTGCATTCCAGAAGAATCTTGAAGAAACCGGCATTCACTTTGTCTTGGGCACAACAGTCGAAAAAGTCTCTCGTGCGGACAATGGGGATTATCTGGTCACGCTGGCCAATGGTCAGTCTTTGGTCGCTGATGTAGTGTTATCTGCGGTGGGCTTACAGCCAAATATTTCTTTGGCGAAACAGGCAGACGTACATACCAGTCGCGGAGTTTTGACCACCGCACAACTGGAAACCAACCAAGCCGACATCTATGCTGTAGGTGACTGTGCCGAGGTCAATGGAACTTTATTGCCTTATGTCATGCCGATCATGCAACAAGCCCGCGCTTTGGCAAAAACCTTAAACGGTGAACATACCGCTGTACATTATCCGGCTATGCCAGTGGCAGTCAAAACGCCTGCTGCACCTTTAACGGTATTACCTGCACCAGTTGATGTTGATGTCACCTGGGAAACTGAAGAGTTTGACGATGGCATGCTGGCTAAAGCGCTCGATGCTAACGGCACCTTACGTGGTTTCGTGCTTTTGGGCGCCACTGCAGCCAAACAGCGTCTGGCCTTGACCAAACAGGTTCCTGACTTGATTCCTGCTGCGGTTTAGAGGTTTAATAGCAAGGATATTTTTTAAACGAAATATCCTTTAATTAGGACAGCGACTATGTACAGCGCAGCACAGTTTAATCTTTCCCCTTATACCTCGTTCATGCATGAAACCAAGGTCGATCTTGGCAATGGGATCCAGCTACATGTCGAGGTTGGTGGAAATCCGGAACATCCCACCATTTTGCTGATTATGGGGCTGGGTGGGCAAATGCTGTACTGGCCTGACTTTTTCTGCAAGTCACTGATAGACAATGGCTATCACATCATCCGTTTTGATAATCGTGATATTGGTCTGTCTTCAAAAGTCCATCACAAAGGTCCACGCCTGAATACCCTGAAAATGATGAGCCGTTTTGTGCTGGGTCTGGGTAATCAGGGTGCACCTTATGATCTGTATGATATGGCCGAAGATGTCAGTCTGTTGATTGAAAAAATGCAGCTGGAACAAGTCTATGTGCTGGGTGCTTCGATGGGCGGTATGATTGCCCAGATTCTGGCCGCGCGTTATCCGGACAAAGTCAAAAAACTGGGCTTACTGTTTACCAGCAATAACCAGCCGATGTTGCCACCGCCCTTCCCTAAGCAACTCTTTAGTTTGATTGACAAACCGGCTTCAACAGATGAAGATGGCATTGTTGATCATAGTTTGAAACTGTTTAAGATCATCGGCTCGCCAGGTTATGTCAATCATCTGGAAGCGGTACAGACCGCCCGTAAATTATATAAGCGAAGTTACTATCCTGCTGGTGTACTTCAACAGTTTTTAGCAATATTATGTACAGGCTCATTGCTGCAACTGGACAAGCAAATCAAACAAGAAACCCTGGTAGTCCATGGTTCTCGAGATCGATTGCTGCCTCCTAGCCATGGCAAGGCCGTTGCGAAAGCAATTTCAGGGGCTAAATTTGAATTAATTGATGGAATGGGGCATGATATCCCACCGCATTTTATTCCATATCTTAGCGAATTATTTGCTGATCATTTTAAATCATAAACATTAGGACACTATGGCTGCATTACCATCCCTAAGACAGCTGTCATACCTCGTAACACTGTCAGAGACGCTACACTTTACAGAAGCTGCTCGCCGCTCCTTTGTCACCCAGTCAACCTTGTCTGGCGGCATCATGGAGCTGGAGCGTTTACTCGGTGGCGTACTTGTTGAACGCGACCGCCAGAATGTTCGTTTAACGCCTCTTGGTGAACAAGTGGTTGCACGCGCACGTGTTCTACTGGCCGATGCTCAGGACCTAATGCGTTTAAGTCGTGAGATGAGTGAACCTTTAACCGGTGATCTACATCTCGGCGTCATTCCAACAATTGCACCTTTCCTATTGTCCCAGCTGCTGGATGAAGTGCATAAGCAATTACCAAAAATCCAGTTGCATCTGCATGAAGCGCAAAGTGAAAAGATTGTAGAAAAGCTGGAACATGGCAACCTGGATATGGTGGCTTTGGCATTGCCTTTCGACACCCGTGGTCTGAAAGTTGCTGAAATTGCCAAAGAGAATCTGTATCTGGTTTACCAAAAATCTGATCAGCATGCTGCACAAGCAAACTCTTTAGAAGATCTGGATCTGTCTCGCCTGATGTTACTTGAAGAAGGTCATTGCCTGCGTGATCATGCCTTGAGTGCCTGCCCGATTGGTGAGCGTAAAAATGATCACCGTTTAAAAGCCAGCTCACTGCCGACTTTAATCGAAATGGTGTCTGCAAATCTGGGCTTTACCCTGCTGCCTGAAATTGCGATCCATACCAATATGATTAAAGGCAATCCTGAGATTCAGGTAAAAGCGATCGATTCAGCCCCAAGTCGTACCCTGGCATTGGTAACCCGTAAAAGCACACCGCTGCAAAGCGAGTTTGATGTGCTATTACAGATTTTCCAGAAAATCACTCAGCACGATGCTGCCTGATCTATAGATAATAAAAAGGAGCACATGTTGCTCCTTTTTTATATCTTGAATTGAATGCATCCAGTCCGCCTAGAAACTTAGAATCTCTACATTTCAGCTAAATCACTATTCTTTGGGATAGGCATTTGCATCTGCCTGATTCACAGTATAGCTCTCTATCAGCATCTACAGGATCGCGTTTTATTGGCTAGCCTTTTGCCTGCACCGGTTTTAGTGATTCGTTCACCGACTGGACTCGACCTGTCAAAAATCCAGACCGTGCTACAGCAACTCGGCTATCAGCCAGATATGCTGCTGTATGCGGACAATATGCTGTCCGCACAATCCATGATTACTGAACATCTGCCTAATCTGATTCTTTATCATGCAGCAACAACTTCAGAGATCAGTGTGATCCGTCCGCTGAAACAGCAAAGCCTAGATACGCCCGTTATTGCCATACTCAATACTCATTCCACAGCACTGATCTATTCAGCCTTGCTGTCCGGCGCAGATAGCTATATGCAGCATCATGATTCATTACCCCAGTTCGCTGATAGTCTAACAACTGTCTTGCGCGGTGGAGCCTACATTCATACTGAATTGGCAGATTATCTCCTGCACCAGCCCAGCGTTAAAGCCTGTCTCAACTTCGCTGAATTACAGTTATTACAAGTAATGAGTCAGCATAAATCGCAAACCGAACGACAAAACCAGCTTCAGATGAAAGATTATCAGATGTATAGTCAGGTCAAACACATCTATCGAAAACTGATCAGACTCAGCTTAAACAGTTCAATTGTATGTTCGAAATAAAAAAGAGGCTGAATATTCAGCCTCTTTAAATACTTAAACTTATTTAAACAGCTCTAACAGAATACGTTGTGCATTATGCGGTTTTTCACCTTCTTTGGGCTGTGCCCGCAGCCAAGTACCATCACCTTGCAATAACCAGGATTGCTGATTGTCTTTCAAGTAATTCAACAGACCTTGTTGATAGATGCGTTTTTTCAAGGCTTCATCTTCGACCGGGAAACAGGCCTCGACCCGATTAAACAGGTTACGATCCATCCAGTCTGCACTTGAACAGTAAATACGTGAATTGCCATTATTGCTGAAATAATACACGCGGGTATGTTCCAGGAAACGCCCGACAATTGAACGCACCCGGATATTTTCCGACAGACCCGGCAACCCCGGACGCAAACTGCAAATTGAGCGGATAATCAGGTCAATCTGTACCCCGGCCTGAGAAGCCTCATAGAGTTTGTTAATCAATTGCATTTCGGTCAGTGCATTGACTTTGACAATAATCTGCGCCGGTTTCCCTGCTTGAGCATAGGCAATTTCATTATCGATATAGTTAAGTAACTGGGCATGCAAAGTAAATGGCGCATGTAGCAGCTTTTTCAGCTTGGCCATTTTCCCCATACCGGTCAATTCCTGGAAAATACGATGCACATCTTCACACAGATCTTTATCTGTCGTTAATAGACCATAATCGGTATAGATTCGTGCATTGCCGGCATGATAATTACCGGTACCCAGATGCACATAGCGCACCAGTTTGTTATTTTCCCGGCGCACCACCAGAATCATCTTGGCGTGAGTCTTGTAACCAACAATGCCGTAGACCACGACCGCACCCGCTTCTTGCAGGACATTGGCCACCGCAATATTGGATTCTTCATCAAAACGTGCACGCAATTCAATCACTGCGGTGACTTCCTTGCCATTGCGGGCAGCTTCAGCCAGTACCTGCACAATTTCAGAATCTGGCCCACTGCGGTACAAGGTTTGCTTGATCGCCAGCACTTGCGGATCGCGTGCCGCTTCACGTAATAATGAAATGACCGGCGCAAAAGATTCAAAAGGATGGTGCAGCAAAATATCCTGTTTCTGCATCGCACTAAAAATATTTTCAGATTTTTTCAGTACTTTAGGAATGATGGGAGTATGCGAGTCATAACGTAAATGCGGACGTTTAAAGTTAGATAGCAAACGTGCCAGATTGACCGGGCCCGCGACTTTATAAAGCTGCTCGTCGTCCAGATCAAATTCATTCAGTAGATATTCATAAATATGCTGCGGACAATTTTCTGTCACTTCCAGACGCACGGCGCGGCCAAAACGGCGTGAACTGAGTTCGCCTTTGAGTGCCTTGGCTAGATCTTCAACATCTTCATTCAAGGCTAAATCGGCATTTCGGGTAACACGGAACTGATAACAGCCAGTCGCCGTCATCCCCGGGAACAGATCAGACACATGCTCATGAATAATCGCCGACAGCATCACATGATGTTCTTTTCCATCGGTCAGTTCATCCGGTAAACGTACCACGCGTGGCAGTGAACGCGGTGCGGGTACCACAGCCAGATCAATCTGACGGCCAAAAGCATCTTTCCCTTCCAATGTGACAATAAAGTTCAGTGATTTATTCACCAGTCTCGGGAATGGATGCGCAGGGTCCAGACTGATCGGCGTGAGAACCGGCGCAACCTGCTCTTGAAAATATTTTTTAATCCAGGCAGATTGTGCCGGAGTCAGCTCACCACGGCGCAGGAAACAAATATCTTCATCACGCAGTTTTGGCAGAATTTGTTCATTTAAAATACGGTATTGACGTTCAATGGCAGCATGTGCGGTTTTAGAAATCTGTTCTAAAACCTGCTTTGGAGTCAAGCCATCCGGACTCCGACTTTCATTATCCAGATCCAGCTGTTCCATCATTCCTGCGACCCGGATTTCAAAAAACTCGTCCAGATTACGCGAGAAAATCAACAGGAAATTCATGCGTTCGAGCAATGGATGTAAAGGATCGACAGCCTGTTCCAGGACACGTAAATGGAAGTCTAGGATAGACAGTTCGCGATTAATATAACGATCATTATATGTATATTCGGGCTGTGCTGAAGTTGTGCTGGCTGCCGTATTCATATCAAACCTATGCGGATTTAAAATTGTGCTTATCCCTCCAAGTATGCTTCAAATTGATGACAATTTCATAAAAAAAGCCCAAATAATTGGGCTTTCTCTTCAAATCATCAATTAAGGTAATTCTGCATAACGCATATAGCGCTGAATCATCCACTTACGAGCATTTAATGCAGAGGAATTGCGATGATCCTGGAAATATTTCGGATTGGTCAAAATGGCAGCCAGAAAGATGGCTTGATCGCGGGTCAGGCTTTGTGCGGTTTTACCGAAATAATGTTTGGCCGCTGCTTCAACGCCGTAGATATTATCCCCGAACTCGATCGAGTTTAAATAGACTTCCAGAATTCGTTCTTTCGACCACATGCGTTCCATCATCCAGGTCGCGACTGCTTCCTGACCTTTACGCACAAAGGAACGCTTGTTGACGAGGAACAGGTTTTTCGCCAATTGCTGGGAGATTGTCGAACCACCGGCCACTACACGGCCCTGATTTCTGTTTTTATTCAGCGCAGTTTGAATTCCGTCCCAGTCAAAACCATGGTGATGAATAAATTTTCCATCTTCCGCAGTGACGATGGCACGTTTCAGATTCAGGCTGATCTCGTCATAGGGACGCCACTGATGCTGAATCGCTTTGGAAGGCTCTGTCCAGTAATCAATCCGCATCATCATGGTGGTGTTCACCGGATTGGTTCGCCACCAAGCCAGACTGGCAAAGATCCACAATTGAACCAGCAGAATCACACTGACGATGACTAGCATCGTGCGGATCAGAAAGGCTTTCATGTCAGTGCGTTACTCCTGAAAATTTAATTTTTCGTGTTAAGCTTATTCGAAATATACAATCACAGCAAAAAAATAGCATGTCTGAATACTCTCCCCCTGTCGAACATCGCAAACTTGAAATGCATCTCTGGTGGATCACCGCCATTTTAATCGGGATCAATGTTGGATTATTTGGCTGGCAAGCCATGCATGGCATGGATGTTAGCCAGCCGAGTACCCGAGACGCTATTCTCTGGGGTGCCGATTATGCACCTTTAACCTATTTAGCGGAACCCATGCGCTTGTTTAGCAGCATGTTTTTTCATTTTGGCCTGATTCACCTGATGTTGAATATGTGGGCCTTGTATATTTTTGGTAGTGTTGCCGAACAGCTGTTTGGCCGGATGTATTTTATTGGCCTGTATGTGTGTGCCGGATTAATGGGCAGCCTGCTCAGTGGCTATATGAACATTCAGGACAGCTATAGCCTGATCGAAGGCGGTGTGGCTAATCCGGATTTATTGCCTGCGGTCAGTGCCGGCGCATCCGGTGCCGTGATGGGACTCGGGGCTTCACTGACAGTGCTAGCCTTATTGCCAATGCTGCCACAGCAACGTTTTATTCTGGATAAAAAAACCCTGGTGATGGTGATGGGCCTGAACCTCGCGCTGGGTTTTATGATCAGCGGAATCAACAATGCCGCACATATTGGCGGCATACTGATGGGAGCTTTTCTCACCTTGCTCTGGTACATCGGGCAAAAAATGCAGCGTAGCCACCTGTTCAATCTGATTGCCTTGATTGTCGGGTTCGGCCTTTGTGTGCTGCTTTATCAACATAACTTGGCCTTACTCGAACCCATTCGCCCACTGTGGCAAGAGATTCTGGAAATGATGCAACAGCAACTAAAACTTTAACTCTCAGCCAGTTTAAAAATCACGGAGATGAATCTTATTGATTCATCTCACGCAAGCTTTGTAAGGGTGGAATCTCTGACAGATAACTCAGGCGATAACGGCCAATCAGCGCACATAAAGTGGTCATAAAGATCGGCAAGATAATCCAGATTTCCCAATGCGGCTGAATCATTAAATCCATTTTATAACTGGCAATCGCGCTGATCACTTCGGCAAACAGGCAGGAAACAATTCCAGCAAACAGTCCAATAAAACCAATTTCCAGACTCATCATGGTTTTCAGTTTCTGCTTGGAACTACCGAATGATCGAAGCAAAGCCACTTCACGTTTGCGCTCATCCATCAACAGGTTCAGACAGGCCATCAGTACCAGAAAACCGGAAATGCTGACCAGTACTGCCAGAATGGTCACGATTTGCACCAGCACATTCACAATGCGTTTGATCTCTTCCAGAATCAGGCTGACATCAATAAACACCGTGTTGGAAAATTGCTGGATCACAGACACCAGTTTGCCCTTATCTACCTCCGGGACATAAAAACTGCCCAGATAACTGCCGGCATTGGCATCCATGGTATTGGGTGCAAAGATAAAGAAAAAGTTGGGACTAAAACTTTCCCATTCGACGGTTCTTAGATTAACGACTTTAGCTTCCAGTATCCCTTCCGGCAGGCTGAAACTGAGTTTATCTCCAATCTTGATCCCTAACTCTTCAGCAGTATTGGCTTCGACCGATACAGTGCCGACCTGCTTTAAAGCCGCGTCACCACTAACAATCACATTATCTTGAGGATAGCGGTTTGACTGGGTCAGATTCAGTTCACGTCTTAAGGTATTGCTACTTTTCACCAGTTCCTCGGCAAAAGGCTGATCATTTTTGGCGACCAGACGCCCACGGACATTTGGATACAGTGGTGTGCTTTTCCAGCCATTCTGCTCAAGTTGGGCTTTCAGGGCTGGCATCTCAAAAGGCGGTAAACCGTAAACGAACTGGTTCGGTGTACCTTCCGGTAACTGTTGCTGCCAGCGCTCCAGCAGATCGGTACGCAAGACGGCCAATACTGTAATCAGGCTCAAGCCCAAGGCTAAAGCCGTAATCTGCAAGGCGGTCTGAGAAGGTGTGCGTACATAGGCTGACAGATTCAGCTTCATATTCCGCAGCAGTTTCAACACCCCCCATACCGTCAGATACAACACCGCACATAACACAATAATCGCGCCAATCACCCAGGCGGTCAGCAAAAGATTTTCAGTCAAAATCACACTAAAAATAATCAGGCTGAGCGTTCCGGTCAGCAGCATCCACAGCATAGATTGCACTGATTTTTCCTGCTGGCGGATCACCCGGATCGGTGGCGTATTCAGCAGTTGCAACAAGCTTGGCATGACAAAGCCGAGTAACACTACAGCACTGGTCAGCATCGCGACCGGCAATGGCCCAAGCAACATTGCGATAGCGGAAAATTCAATTTGTAAATTTGGAATCAGCTGCAACATCAATTGCAACAGTCCATAACCCAGACTGATCCCGACCACGGTACCAATTAGCATGGCAATCAACAGCACCATCCCGAGTAAAGCCAGATAAGCCGACAGAATCTGCTGCTTGGTGGCGCCAATACAACGCATTAAGGCAATATGATCCTGATTCTGCTGCACATAACGCTGCGCGGTTAAGGCAATGGCAATCCCGCATAATAGAATGGTCAAAATATTGGCCAGTTGCAGGAAAGTGTCCAGATTAGCAATCGGCTTCATCAAGCGGGTATTGCCTTCACTAGCATTGCGCAATCTGAGACTGCTTTGCTCCTCAAATTCCTGCCCTTGTACTTCCGCTGGCGTTTCAGCTGAGGCATTTGCTGACTTGACCTGCTGCTTGAACAGGGCTTCATATTGTTGGGTATCATCCGGACGGCCAGCCATGAGTAAGCGATATTCAATCCGGCTCCCTACCTGAATGGCATTAGTTCGTGCCACATCCACCTGGGAAATAATCACGGTCGGCGAAAAACCGGAAAATCCAAGCTCCTGATTGGAGTCCTGTTCAATCTTGGCGGTGACTTTGAATGCTGCATCGGCGATATTCAGCTGATCCCCCAATTTGACTTTGAGCAAATCCATGGCTCGTGGACTGAGCCAGATTTCACCAGACTGAATCGACTTTTTTGCCGGTTGCACCCGAAGTTCGCCACGCAAAGGAAAAGCCTGATCAATGGCTTTGACATTGACCATAACAAACTGCGCATCGGTATAGGCCATACTGCTAAAGAAAGTGACTTCTGACTGCTTTAAATCCAGCTGCTTGGCCTGATCACGCCACTGCTCCGGCAAAGGCTCATTATCTGAAAGCACCAGATCACCAGCCAGCATTTCTGCTGCCTGCAAGGCAACTGCATTTTGGATCTGCTCATTACTAAACTTAAGTGCAGTGGTCGCGCTAATTGCCAGCGTTAAGGCAATAATCAGCAGATAAATTCCGGTCGTTTTAAAGCTTTGCGTCAGTAAGGGGCGAAATAATGGATTCATTTCATCCCCCACTCGGATGTTCAATCAGCTCGCCATTCAGCAATTCAAAATGCCGCTGGCACTGCTGCGCCAGTTTGCGGTCATGCGTGACCAGCACCAAAGTCGTCCCCAGTTCCCGATTCAGTTGAAAGAGTAGTTGTTCAATTTCTTTGGCAGTTTCGCCGTCGAGGTTACCCGTGGGTTCATCGGCAAAAATGATTTTTGGTTCACTAACCAGTGCACGAGCGATGGCTACACGTTGCTGCTCTCCCCCGGACAATACTTTTGGGGTTTGCTGCGTCTGTCGATCCAGACCAACTTTATGTAGTAATGCCAACGCCTTTTGCTCAGCTTCTGCATATTTAAAACCAGGTTGCAAACGTAATGGCAGCATTACATTTTCAAGTGCAGTCAGGTGCGGTAAGAGCTGAAAAGACTGAAAGACAAACCCGATATTTCTTAAACGTACCAGTGCACGTTGTTCTTCATTCAAGTTAGACACTGATTCGCCACAGACCATAAGCTGACCTGAACTTGCCTGATCCAGTGTCGCCAGAATACCCAGTAATGTGGATTTTCCGGAACCGGAACGACCGGTAATTGCCACTTGTTCTCCGGCCTGAATATCCAGATCAAGATCCTCAAAAATGGTGAGCTGTTTTTGTGAAAGTTGTATCTTTTGTGTCAATTTCTGGGCAGAAATAATAGCCTGTGGCATGATGGTCGAATCGTTGCTGCTTTGAATCATACGTGTCCTATATGAAAGATCTTAATCAGAAAACTCGGCTATTGCCTTACTTTTTTTTGCTCAGTCTGTGCCTGTTACCTCTTGGGGTTTCAGCAAAGACGATTATGATTTTAGGTGATAGTTTAAGTGCAGGTTATGGTATCCAGCCCCAGCAGGGTTGGGTACATTTATTACAAAAGCGTTTAGAGCAACAGTATCCGAAACAGCATAAAGTGGTCAATGCAAGTGTCAGCGGTGAAACCACCAGCGGAGCACTGGCCAGGCTGCCAAAATTGCTGCAGACGCATCGTCCAGACCTTGTGGTGATTGAGTTAGGTGGCAATGATGGCTTACGTGGACAACCACCGCAAATGATTCAAAAAAATTTAGCCAGCCTGATTCAGCAGAGCCAGAAAGCCAAGGCCAAGGTCATCGTCTTTGGCATAAAAATGCCGCCTAATTACGGGCAGGCCTATAGCAAGGCTTTTGAAAATAATTATAAAGTGGTGAGTCAGCAATATAAGGTGAAGTTATTGCCCTTCTTTATGCAGGGTGTCGCCGGTAATAAAACATTGATGCAAAAGGATCTGATTCATCCAAATGCTAAAGCACAGACAATCCTGTTAAATAATGCTTATCCATACATTAAAGGCGCTTTATAAAGCGCCTTTAACTTATTTTAGAATATATTTAGATGAATCGTGATTAGAAATCGAAGAATGTCACTTCACCAGTTTCCAGTGAATATTCAGCACCCACGACTTTTAGTTTTCCTTGTCCAATCAGGTTTTCCAGAACGGCTGAACCGTGACGCAACTGATTCACCGAAGCAAATACGTTGGAACGTACTGCATGCTTGGACAATTTTGCCAAGTCATTTTTCAGTTCAGTTTGCATTAAAGTTTCAACTGAAGGACGTACGCGGTTCACAATCGACATCAGGTTTGCCGATGGGGGGCAATCTGGACACATCAAGGTATCAATAGTCGCTTTAATCGCACCACAGTGACTGTGACCTAACACCACCACAATCGCGCAATCATAACGTGCCGCGGCAAATTCAACACTGCCGACCTGTGAGGGTGCAACAATATTACCTGCAACACGAATCACAAAAAGATCGCCGAGACCCTGATCAAAAACCATTTCGGCTGGAACGCGCGAATCTGAACATCCCAAGACAATCGCAAACGGATTCTGATCCTCTGCCATTTCTGCGCGCTGTTGGTGGCTAAGTTGTTTTGGATGCGTGGTATCGCCACTGACAAAACGTTGGTTACCCTGTCTAAGACGTTCTAAAGCTTCTTGAGCTGTGAGCATTCTTTTCTATCACCGATGGTTTTAGTTGCAATATCTTACTGCCAGTTTTTTTGAATGTCACTTGCAAAAAATCTTAGCTGATTAAATTTTTAGCATTTATCTAATTTCATTTCTGCAGGTAATTTATGCGCAATACATCACATTTTCCAGTCATTTAATGTAATTCAGCAAAAAACTAATGGGTGACAAGCGCAAAGATTGATTTAAAATAGAGTGAAGAATAATGTTTTTATTTGAATGAAAATTGCAAATTTATAACATGGAAGTATTTTGATTGAGCAATTTGCTCACTGGGTTTGTTTTGGGGAATGGCCAATGAAGAAAATAATAAAATTGCGCTCGAAAATGATTTGTTCAGCCGTAGTTGCCTTAAGCATGGCATTACCGGGCCTGACACATGCTCAAATACTATTTAGCCAGAAAAATGAAACATCTGCCAAAGTCTTGCAGCAGCATCTGTTACAAGAACGCAGCCTTGCCGGTCTCAAATCCAAGACCCTCAAAATTGGCGAGGTCACCTGGAGTTATAGCGAAGGCGGTGCCAAGAACAAACCATCCATTCTACTGATTCATGGTCTGGCCGGCACGCGCGACAACTGGAACCGGGTCGCCCAGTTTCTGACGCCCTATTATCATGTCATTATTCCGGATCTGCCAAGCAACGGCGACACCAAAGTTCCGGAAAATTTTGATGTTTCTGTGCCCAATGTGACCTCTCAACTGCGTTTGTTCCTTGAAACCTTAAATGTGGACGAAAATTTACACATTGCCGGCCACTCTCTGGGTGGATCGATTGCTACGGTGTATGCTTCACAATATCCTTTCGATACGCAAAGTCTTTTTTTAATCAATAGTGCTGGTCTTTACAAAATGGGGAATACTCCCTATACCAAAGATCCTCAAGCCTTAAAAGACCTGATCGTCAGCAAACCCGGTGATCTGCAAGATGTTTCCAAACAGCTGATGCAGAATCCGCCAGTGATTCCTTATCAGTTACGGCATGCACAGGAAAAACTGTTGATTTCACGCGCTGAACAAACCAGCAAATCGATTGATCAGGTGGTGATGCTAAATCGGATTTATACACCGGAAACCTTTGCCCGCCTGACCCGCACGGTAGAAGCACCCACCTTGATTTTATGGGGCAGACAGGATCGGATCATTAATGTCGAAGTAGTTAAAGAACTGCATGCCCTGCTGAAACGTGCCGAGAAACCAGTGATTTTAAATAATGTCGGGCATATGCCGATTCTTGAAGCAGAAAAACAGGTTGCACAACATTATTTGCCTTTTCTGGCCAAGACGCAGACCCTAAAAAACCCGCTTGCTGATAAACTCATTCCTTTAAATTAAGTTTCAGAGATGCTATGCAGAAACACCCGATGATTGAGCAGTTGATCGATGCTCAACTTGATTTTCTCGATCAGGCATTTTCTCAATCTGAAACGATTCAAAGCGAGTTTCATGCATTTTATTTGTGGCTACGTAAACAGACGCTAAAAGAGCTGTGGAGTTGTGAACTGATCAACCAGCTTTTACAAAAACAGATTCTGGGTACTGCCGCCAGCAGCTTTCTGATTGAACAGATTGCCGAGCATATCCGTTTTGCCCTGGTGCATCCGGCCAATGATTCCACCACGATTGCCGATCTGATTCCAGTACTGACCGTAGACAAAATCGCCCAGTATGTGGCCAGTAAAAGTGGCCATCGGCAGCGTCTGATTAAAACCATAGTGAATAATCCGGCATTTTCCGCCATGATTACCCAATTGATCCAGCATTCCATTCAGGATTATCTGGATAACTCCATGATTGCCAAAAGCGTACCCGGGGTTTCCCGCTTTATGAAAATGGGCAAATCGGTACTGGAAAATGTTACCGATACCAACCTCGATAGCACCATTGCACGTTATCTGCAAAAGAACATTCTAAAGCTCAGCCAGATGAGTGAGCATGTGCTGAACCAGCATTTTGACGATGAAAAACTCTATCATTTTCAGGCCAATCTCTGGCATAAAATCAAAGACATGCCAGTATCGGTCTTGAAGAATTATATTGAGCTGCAGGACCTGAATCAGACGATCGGCTTAGGTCATGATATCTGGGATCATATACGTCAGACAGACTATCTGCAGCAGCAAGTGCATGACGGAATTCATACCTGGTATGTCCGCAATCAGGAACATACCTTTGATCAGTTATTACGTGATCTGAATATTGATGAAGCGCTAATTCAGAATGAATTGCAGCAACTGCTCAGTCCGGTAATCCAGCAGATGGTTTCTCAAGGCCATTTACGTGAACGTGCGCGCAAATATCTGGCACAATTTTATTACCATGCAGATACTTTGAAAATTCTTAAGATTTAAATAAAAAGCCGCTTTATAGCGGCTTTTTATATTTTCATTTGCTTAGAATTTTGCATTCAGACTGATACCGTAACGACGACCATCCAATAGTTGATCACCATCAATATCTTCAGCTTTTTCATCCACTAGGTTATAGACACCAAATTTACCTGTTAGATTCGGACTGAATTTATAGTTAAAGCCGACATCTACAAATTGGTAACCTGGGTTTGGCTGAGCCATAGATGTACGGCTCAAGTAAGCAGAGGTTTCAGAACGATGGTGCAAGCGGCTCCATACATTGAGTGCATCATTTAGCTCATAATCCACACCAATATTAAACATGTGTTCCGGCATCTGGTTCAGCGGCTGACCTTTAAAAGCACCCGATCTAAACTCTGAATCGGTATAGGTATAGTTTGCAGTCAATGTTGTGTAGTCATTCAGACTGGCTTCTACGGTTGCTTCTATACCGCGAATTTCTGCTTCATCCACATTAATCCGTTCACTAATAAAGTAGAATGGAATATCCCCTTCGAAACATTTCCAATTCTTCCAGTTATTACGGTTTGTTGTGGTGCCATCAGTATCGGTTTCACAGGCACGAACTTCCGTAATACGATCTTCATATTTAGTGATAAAGCCAGTCAGCGATGTATTGATATAATCATTTTTCCAGTTGAAACCTAATTCAGTGGATACGCTTGATTCAGGCTCCAAGTCCGGATTGGCACGAATAATGCCACGGCCTGTTGCTAAGGGTGAACCACCGCCACCCGTGACGCTATAGAAACCTTCTGTGGCTGCACGAATATCAGGCTGTTTATAACCTGTAGCCACACCACCTTTTACTACAAAGTTATCATTTACCGCGTACACCCCATACAGTCGTGGCGATAAATGGCCACTATAGTTTTCATCATGATCATAACGTAAGCCGGCGGTTAAGTCGAAACGATCCGTAATACTCCAGGTGTCTTCAAGGAAAGCGGCAGCAGACCAACGTGTTAATTCACTAAATTCAGGTGCATTAGGATTCCGGTTAGTCGCTTTATCGACCAGTTTTTCATCTTTAAGATATCCCCCGAATGACAGCGTATGATCACCTAAGGCTAAGTTCCATTGACTGTTCGCTGTCCAAGTATCCAGGGTAATCCCTTTGGTGCCGAGTTCCGTATTGCCACGATCTGGATTTTTTGAATTTTCATATTGAATATAAGATGAACTGTCTAAGTTATCGCTATAACGGCCATTATGGGTTAAGGAATAAACATTACGATAATTACGCGAGAATGAATCTGCAGCACCTTGAGCAGGTGCTACCGTTTCCCCTACAGACGTAGTTGATTCCTGCTGCACGAAATTAGCTTCAACTTGTACATCATGATCATCATTAATGGCATAGGTCAGACGTGAATTTAAGCTTTCACGTTCTGTCCCACGGAAGCCGCCAACATAATGATCTTCATTACGTTCCTGCTTATTGACTGCCAGCTGCAAGCCCAGCTTGTCTGCAATTAAAGGACCCGAAAGATATGCAGAACCATTTTTAATATCACCTGAACGGCTACTATCCTGAATTGTGGTTCCTAATTCGACATGACCAGACCATTCATCCGACACTTTTTTGGTAATGATATTGACTACCCCGCCCATAGCATCCGTACCATAGAGTGTAGAAGCTGGACCACGAATAATTTCAATACGTTCGATGGCGGCAAGTGGTGGCAGAATATTTTTCTCAAAACCGCCATCATCCCCATTCGGGTTCACATCCTTGCCATATTGACGCTTACCATCGACCAGAAACAAGGTGTAGTTTGAACTCATGCCTCGAATACTGATGGTCTGTGCAGAACCCGAACCCGAAACCACGACCCCAGGCGTATTACGCAGCACATCAGTAATGTCGTTATATTCACGTTTATCCAATTCTCCACGATCAATCACAGTAATGGAAGCAGGTGCTTTAGCCAAATCTTGCTCATAACCTGTTGCGGTCACCACAATCGTTTGCAGTTTAGTCGCTTCCGCCTGTGGAACAACAGCTTCGACTGCAAATGCATTACCCGTCATGAGTGAAGTTACAGCAAATGCCAAAGTGGTTTTTAAGAATGGCTTATTCATACCTTGCGCGCCCCAATATTTATGAAGAAATCATGTTTATTCGGTTGCGAAGTGTAACAGCTTTCTACTCAAATTCAATTGCTATTGATAATTATTATCATTAATATTTACTAAATTTTAAGCCAGATATAAAAAAACCTCGAAAGTTCGAGGTTTTTTTTATATGCGATAAATGAACTGTTATATAGAACAGCTTATTTCATATACGCACCTTCAGACTGACTATGATCCGTTTCATCAACGACATTCATCAATTCAGGAATATGCTGTTTTAGCGTTGTTTCTACACCTTGTTTCAAAGTGATATCAATCGCTGAACAGCCCTGGCAACCACCACCAAATTTAAGTACAGCGGTTAAACCTTTTTCAGGGTCTTCTTTGACTTCAACCAGTGCACAGTTACCGCCATGACCTGCCAGGCCCGGGTTAATTTCAGACTGCAATACATAGGTAATACGCTCTTCTACCGATGCATCTGGACCCACGCGTGGCACTTTGGAATTCGGTGCACGGAAAGTCAACTGACCACCAAAACGGTCTTTGTTGTAGTCAATCACGGCATCGAGTAAATACGGAATAGATGGCGAGTCGATAAAAGCAGGGAAATCAGGATATTCCTGCTTATAATCCGTCGGTACAACTTCATCAGGTGCACTATAGGCCATGCAACATTCAGCGCGAGGAGTACCCGGATGCTCTACAAAAACACGCACACCAATACCCGGGGTGTTCTGTTTATCCAGTAGATCCTTTAAATACTCTTGTGCTGTTGGTGTAATCAATAAGTTGGGAATTTCACCAACAACTGGAGTGCTGCTGTTCTCAGTCGACATAACAATAATTTCCTCAAGCTCAAGCGGCCATTTTAACTGAAGATGCGGGGTAATTTTTAAAAATCAACTAAAATTGTCGGATTTATTATAAAAGTACAACTTTAGCTCAATTTTAATGGCATGATAATTGGCAAATAGGCACCCTTAGAATCATTTATATGCTTGATTTACCTTTTAATCATACCGTGACCATTATTCTGATCACCTGTATTGTGTCATTTATTGCTTTCTCCAAAGAGACGGTGATGAATCGCCTGATTTTCTGGCCACCGGCACTGCAACGTGGACAATATGACCGCTTTATTACGCATGGCTTTATCCATGCGGATGGAGCTCATCTCTTGTTTAACATGATTACCCTGTTCTTCTTCGGCAGCGTGATTGAAAGCTTTTATCGTCAATATCTGTATGACCTGGGTTTTATCCTGTTTTACCTCGGTGGTCTGATCGCAGCGATTCTGCCAAGTTACCTGAAGCATAAAAATGATGCGCGCTGGGCCAGTCTCGGCGCTTCCGGTGCAGTCTCGGCTGTACTGTTTGCCTATATTCTGTTTGAACCTTGGAAGTTGATCTTTGTGTTCTTCATTCCGGTTCCTGCCATTATTTTTGCTGTGCTGTATATAGCCTATAGCATTTGGTCAGGCAAAAAAGGCAATAGCAACATTAATCATAGCGCGCATTTATGGGGAGCGGCTTACGGGGTGGTCATGACGATTATTCTGGAGCCACGCCTGATTCCGCATTTCCTGAATAAACTGATGCAGGTTCCGTTTTAATCAGGTTTTTTAAATATTGAAGGAATAAAGCTACATATGAGTTAAGCCTCATATTTCTGCTGAAAATGGATAAGAGAGCTACTGCTCTCTTATTCGTTTGAAACATCTCGTAATATATTAGAAAGTGATGATGTCACTTAATGCCAATCTTGGACTGAATTTTGCAGCGATAATGTATACATCTGTATATTAATTACTGTCATTCTCGAGATATTTTGCATGTCCATTACACCAGACGGTCTTCAATTTCCTCTTCAGTCTCCGCAACAAAAACCAAGTAGCTCCAAAGCAGGACGCGCGATCATCGCAGCAGCCTTAGCCAATGTCGATTCACGCAGTTCTCAACAGGCACAATCAGAAAAAAACTGGCGCAAACACTACACAGTACATTTTAAGCAGCTGGTCGAGCAAGGATTAAGTTCCCCTGAATCCAGCTTGAAAATTGCCGAAGATGGATTGGCAAAAGCACATCAGACTTTTGAATTTTACCGTGATGGTCAAAAGTATGTATTACAAGATGCTTTAACTCTGCCCGCGGGTCAGTTGCATACCTTCAAGCTGACAGGTAATAGCAAATCGGCACCAGAATGGTATGTGCCTTACCACGGTCAAAAGCTGCAAGGTGATGCCTTATTGGAGCAGATTGAGCGCTGGGAAAGCCAAGGCATCGTGGAAACCAGTCATGCCAATGCCCTGCGTGAATGTGTGGTACATCCTGAATGGTTTGACTTGTCAGATCGGACGGCGGTGCTGTTTGGTGCAGCATCTGAAGCCGGTCCTCTGACCTGGCTGGCGAAATGGAAAGCCAATATTGTAGCGATTGATCTGCCGAATACCCGTGTATGGGGCAAGATTGTTGATACCATCAACCAAGGCAATGCCACGCTGTATGCGCCATGTACTGAAGACCTGCCTGCTGATACTTCACTTGATATTTTAAAAGAAAAACTGGGGGCGAATTTGCTGACCCAGATTCCTGAAATTGCCAAATGGTTATTACAGTTCGAGCAGGATCTGGATCTGGCTGCAATTGCCTATCTGGATGGTGAAAAACATGTTCGGGTCTCCATGGCGATGGATGCCATCATGCAGCATGTCAGCCAGCAAAAAGCTAATACCAGCCTGATGTACATGTGTACGCCGACCGATGTTTATGCGGTTCCGAGTGAAGTGATTGAAGCGTCAAAAGTAAAATATACTGAACGCTCCAAGGCACAGGCAATCATCTCCAAAGGTGTTTCCACTTTAAGCCGCAAACATTTTTTCCAGAAAAATGCGCATGAACTGATTCAGTCTGGTGATCAGGCGTATGGTATTTGTGACTGTCTGGTGGTTGAACAAGGCCCGAACTATGCGCTGGCAAAACGTATCCAGCAATGGCGTGCCACCTTGGCTCGCGCTCAAGGCCAACGGGTCAGTATCAATATTGCGCCTTCGACGACCACCTATTCCGTGACCAAGAATCCGCTATTAAAAGCCGCATTTAACGGTGCCAGCCTGTTTGATGTTGAAGCTTTCGCGCCTGAAACCACCAATGCGATTATGGCGGCACTATGGATTCATGATCTGCGCAACCCAGAATCGGTGGCCAATCCTGAAGTGAAGCTAAACCATCCGCTTGAATTGATGATGCATGGTGCGAATCATGGCGGTTTGTGGCGAGTCGCCTATCTGGCGCGTACTGCACTGCCTTTTGCTGCCTTATATGGTTTTGCGACAGAGAAGTTGCCAAAAGGATTATTGAGTAAGTTGAAGAAGTAATTTTTTTATTATCTTCATCCAATTTTTCCATAAGAAAGGTAATCGTTATTTTTAAAGTTCTCCCCTCGTTGCGTAGCAGTGCTGCTCATCCCTAAAGCAGAGAGAACTTTAATTGAAAATGGGCGTTCCCTCTCCTTCTAGGAGAGGGTTAGGGAGAGGTTAATTTAGGCTTTCAATCATTCAAATTCTTATGAATGTGCTTTGGGCAGATTTAAGTTGATCTATTTTATAGCTTCTTTTTTTCTTTACTTTTGAAAGATCAAAAGTAACAAAAATCTTTTGTTAAGCTGATGATATGTCCCTATATCACAGCCTAACGGCGACATCCCTGTCGCCTTAATCGTAATTTAGATTCCTCTTTTACATCCTTAATTTTTCTTCCACCCATAAAAAAAGCTGCTCTAGAGCAGCTTTTTTTGTCTAAATAACTTAGAACACTTTTAACAGCACCCAGTACAAACCACCTGACAGACAGATCGTTGCTGGTAAAGTAAAGATCCAGGCAGACAGAATAGTTTTCACCATCTGGAAGTTCAGACCTGACTTGTTCGCCACCATGGTACCTGCTACTGCAGAGTTCAATACATGGGTGGTTGATACCGGCATACCAAAGCCATCTGCCGCTGCAATAGTTGACATTGCCACAAGTTCGGCAGACATACCCTGACCATAAGTCATATGCTGTTTACCAATACGCTCACCAACCGTCACGACAATACGCTTCCAGCCGACCATCGTACCCAGACCAAGTGCCAAGGCTGTCGCCACTTTCACCCAGGTCGGAATGTATTGCAGGAATGAATCCAGATTGTCGCGGTATTCATCTACTGTTTTTTCCTGTGCAGCACTCATTGCCGGTAAAGCTTCTGCTTTATCCAGACGTTTAAATGCTGTAGTGCTCAGGTACATGTCATTACGGAATTCAGATACTTGAGCTTCAGGAACATCCTTAATGCTGGTATAGCTACCAACTTTTTCACCCAGATGATCCGTCAAGCTTGCCAATGCAGGCACGACTTCAGGGGTAATTTCCTTGGTCTGAATGTACTTGGTGATCACATCACGGGCTTGTTCATCCGGAATGTCCTGATGATTTGGATAGATCACATCCGCTGTTTGTGCAGATAACTGACCAAAAGACTGAATATGTTGTGCATCCAGATTCTTGTTCAGCGAGTACGCTAAAGGTACACAGCCGATCAGGATCAGCATGATCAGGCCCATACCTTTTTGACCGTCATTTGAACCATGGGCAAAGCTCACCCCAGTACAGGTAAAGATCAGCATGGCACGAATCAATGGTGGCGGTGGCTTGTTACCTTCAGGTGGCTGGAACAATTCCAGTTGACGCTTGAAGATTTTTTTCACCAGCAGGAACACAATCGCAGCAAATGCAAAACCGATTAAAGGCGAGAATAACAGCGCCTTACCGACTTTCATCACCTGCTCCATGTCTATACCTGAAGCGCCAGTACCGGCATTCAGAATATAGTTCATGATGCCCACACCCAGAATCGAACCGATCAGGGTATGTGAACTGGATGCCGGAATACCGAGGAACCAGGTTCCCAGATTCCAGAGAATTGCCGCGATCAGCATGGCAAAAACCATGGCAAAACCTGCTCCGGAGCCGACATTCATGATCAGCTCGACTGGCAATAACGCAATAATGCCGTAAGCGACCGCACCACTGGCGACCATAACCCCAAGGAAGTTACAGAAGCCGGCCCACATCACTGCGACAGGAGCTGAAAGTGCATTGGTATAAATGACTGTGGCCACAGCATTGGCGGTATCGTGAAAGCCATTGACGAACTCAAAGCTCAACGCAATAAAAAGTGCCGTCGCTAACAAAATAACTGAATACAAGCCCAAGGCCGGTACATGCGCTAAATCTGCAGACAACTGGAAGCCGATATAAATCAGCGTAGTGATAATAAGAGTCAGGAACACCGGCATAAAGAATTTCGGTGTTGGCACATGAACATTGGTCGACTTTTGGGAAGCCGACCCGTGTGCTGAATCTACGGGAGTTTGATTAGGATTCATGCAAGCAGGAATAGAGGATTCAAGAATCCCCATATTGTTCAGTTAAATTGTGACAATTATATGACAAACTGCTGTCATATGAAGCAATTATTTGGATTTTCTTGCTGCTATTCGTCCTGTTTAATTCCGACTAAAACACTAGATTTTGATTTTATAAATCAATTACTTAAGATAAGATTCCAGCTTATTTAAGCTTAGCAACCGCACATATTTTGCTACCAAAACGATTCAAACCCTGCCTGTCATCAAGCTGAGCAAAAGTTTCATTTGCACAGCATAAGCCATCAATATGACAATTTCATGAATGAAAGCATCAGCTTAATTTTTTGATTTTGTTTACTGCCTGAAAGGCATCGAATCAGATGTGAGATTGCAATATTTTCTGATCCGGATGTTAAAACTTGTTGTTTTTCTAGATGACTTATCAAATTTTCATATCATGCTTATCCATCATTCTGAGCAATCTCAGCAGAAATCAGCCAACTAATCTGCTAAGATTAGCGTCGTTTTTTTTGATTTCTGCTGAGAAAGTTTGAATGTCTACACTTACCACTTTAAAAGAACTTCTTGCCAAAAGAATTTTAATTATCGATGGTGCGATGGGTACCATGATCCAGCGCCATAAACTGGAAGAAGCCGATTATCGTGGTGAGCGTTTTGCTGACTGGGCCTATGATCTCAAAGGCAATAATGATTTGCTGGTACTGACTCAGCCACAGATCATCCAAGGTATTCATGAAGCTTACTTAGAAGCTGGCGCCGACATTATTGAAACCAACACCTTTAACGGTACCCGCGTTTCAATGTCGGATTACCACATGGAAGATCTGGTTCCTGAAATTAACCGTGAAGCTGCGCGTCTGGCCAAAGAAGCCTGTGCCAAATATTCAACGCCTGAAAAACCACGCTTTGTAGCCGGTGTGATTGGTCCGACATCGCGTACCACTTCTATTTCTCCAAACGTGAATGATCCGGCGTTCCGTAACATCACTTTTGATGCACTCAAAGTTGACTATATTGAATCGACCAAGGCCTTGATCGAAGGTGGTGCAGACATCATCCTGATCGAAACTGTGTTCGATACTTTAAATGCCAAAGCTGCCATCTTTGCAGTAAAAGAAGTCTTTAAAGAATTAGGCTATGAACTGCCAATCATGATTTCAGGTACGATTACTGATGCATCAGGTCGTACTTTAACCGGTCAAACCGCTGAAGCCTTCTGGAACTCCATGCGTCATGCAGAGCCGTTATCTATCGGCTTTAACTGTGCCCTAGGTGCAGATGCGATGCGTCCACACGTGAAAACCGTGTCTGACGTTGCCGATACCTTTGTTTCAGCGCATCCAAACGCTGGCTTGCCAAATGCCTTCGGTGGTTATGATGAAACGCCGGAAGAAACTGCGGCCTTCATTAAAGAATTTGCTGAAAGTGGCTTAATTAATATTACCGGTGGTTGCTGTGGCACTACGCCGGATCATATCCGTGCGATTGCAAATGCTGTTGCAGGCATTACCCCTCGTCAAATTCCTGAAATTGAACCGGCTTGTCGTTTAAGCGGTTTAGAGCCATTTAACATCACCAAAGATTCACTGTTCGTGAACGTCGGTGAACGTACCAACGTCACCGGTTCGAAAAAATTCCTGCGTCTGATTCGTGAAGAAAACTTCGCCGAAGCGCTTGATGTTGCCCGTCAACAGGTTGAAGCTGGTGCACAGATCATCGACATCAACATGGATGAAGGCATGCTCGATTCGCAAGGTGCGATGGTGCATTTCCTGAATCTGATTGCTTCTGAGCCGGATATTTCACGCGTACCCATCATGCTGGATTCTTCTAAATGGGAGATTATCGAAGCGGGCCTGAAATGCGTGCAAGGTAAAGCCGTGGTGAACTCAATTTCCTTAAAAGAAGGTCATGACGAATTTGTCGAACGTGCCCGCCTCTGTCGTCAATATGGTGCAGCGGTCATCGTAATGGCATTTGATGAAGATGGTCAGGCCGATACTGCTGCGCGCAAAAAAGAAATCTGTAAGCGTTCTTATGACGTTTTAGTCAATGAAGTGGGCTTCCCGTCTGAAGATATTATCTTTGACCCGAACGTCTTTGCGATTGCGACCGGTATTGAAGAACACAACAACTATGGTGTGGACTTTATTGAAGCGACTGGCTGGATTAAACAGAACCTGCCAAATGCGATGATTTCTGGTGGTGTATCGAACGTATCGTTCTCATTCCGTGGTAACGAACCGGTACGTGAAGCAATTCACTCGGTATTCCTGTATCATGCCATTCAGCAAGGCATGACCATGGGGATTGTAAATGCCGGTCAGATGGCAATTTACGATGACATCGATAAAGAGTTGAAAGAAGCCGTTGAAGATGTTGTTCTAAACCAGAACCAGGGTGAAAGTGGTCAGGAAGCGACCGAAAAACTGCTTGCTGTTGCGGAAAAATACCGTGGTCAAAGTGGTACGCAAAAAGCCGAAGAAAATCTTGAGTGGCGTAATGAGTCTGTTGAAAAACGTCTAGAATATGCATTGGTAAAAGGCATCACCACTTATATTGATCAAGATACTGAAGAAGCACGTTTAAACTCTACACGCCCACTCGATGTGATCGAAGGTCCTTTGATGGCGGGTATGAACGTGGTCGGAGATCTGTTCGGTGCCGGTAAAATGTTCTTACCGCAAGTAGTGAAATCTGCACGCGTGATGAAACAGGCTGTGGCGTGGTTGAACCCGTTCATTGAAGCCGAGAAAACTCAAGCCGAAGCAAAAGGTAAAATCCTGCTGGCTACGGTGAAAGGCGACGTACACGATATCGGCAAAAATATCGTGGGTGTGGTATTAGGCTGTAATGGTTATGACATCGTGGATCTGGGCGTGATGGTGCCATGCGAGAAGATTCTGCAAACTGCGATTGATGAAAAAGTTGATATCATCGGTTTGTCTGGTCTAATCACGCCGTCATTAGATGAAATGGTGTTTGTTGCCAAAGAAATGCAGCGAAAAGGCTTTAACATTCCATTAATGATTGGTGGTGCGACGACTTCTAAAGCACATACCGCAGTGAAAATCTCACCGCAATATCATAATGATGGCGTGTACTACACGGCTGATGCTTCTCGTGCGGTGGGTGTTACAACGCAATTACTTTCTGCCGAGATGAAACCAAAACTGGCAGCAGACTATGCCGCGGATTATGAAAAAATTCGTACCCGTCTTGCTAACAAGCAACCGAAAGCGGCGAAATTGTCTTATCAAGAGTCAGTTGAAAACGGCTTCAAGATCGACTTCGACAAGAATGCACCGGTTAAACCAAACTTCATCGGATCTGAAACTTTCACAAATTATCCGCTTGAAACTTTGGTGGAATATTTTGACTGGACGCCGTTCTTTATTTCATGGAGCCTGGCAGGTAAATTCCCGAAAATCCTTGAAGATGAAGTGGTGGGTGAAGCTGCACGTGACTTGTATGAACAAGCTCAAGCAATGCTGAAAGACATCATCGAGAATAAACGCTTTGATGCGCGTGCAACGTTCAGCATTTACCCTGCAAACCGTGTAGCCGCAGATACAGTTGCGGTTGCTGATGAATCAGGTAAGGTGACACACAACTTCGAGCACTTACGTCAGCAATCTGACAAAGTCACTGGCAAAGCAAACTACTCTCTGGCTGACTTTATTGCGCCAAAAGATGTAGCTCAGGATTACTTGGGTGGCTTTGCCGTGTCGATCTTTGGTGCGGAAGAATTATCTCAAGAATACAAAGCCAAAGGCGATGACTATAACGCAATTATGGTTCAGGCCTTGGGTGACCGTTTTGCCGAAGCATTTGCAGAGCACTTACACGAGCGTATTCGTAAAGAGTTCTGGGGCTACCAAGCAGATGAAGTTTTATCAAATGATGATTTGATCAAAGAGAAGTATGTCGGTATTCGTCCTGCACCGGGCTACCCTGCTTGTCCTGAGCATTCGGAAAAAGCGCCATTGTTTGACTGGTTAGGTACGACCGACAAAATTGGTACGTACTTAACGACAAGTTTTGCAATGTGGCCACCTTCATCAGTCAGCGGTTTCTATTATGCAAACCCTGAAACTGAATACTTTAACGTGGGTAAAATCTCTGGCGATCAGTTGGAAGATTATGCGAAGCGTAAAGGTTGGATGTTGGATGAAGCGAAACGTTGGTTGGCACCGAATTTGGATGATTCTGTGGTGTAATCCCCCTCGCCCCCCTTTTTCAAAGGGGAAAGAGTCCATTCGTATCGAATATAAAAAATCCCCTCAATTGAGGGGATTTTTTGTTTGTAATCTTTTAATCTCCCCTACCCCCTCTTTGAAAAAGAGGGGGATTTCACGGATCAAACTGATTACGTGAAAGCTCCTCCCTTTTTAAAGGGAGGTTGAGAGGGCTTAAATCCAGTCTGTTGATTCTCTCATTCTTGGATGAGATATATATTCAATTTCAGTTGTAATTACTATTGATTTGACTTGTGAAATACTTAGACCATATATTGCATTTGTATTCCATGAGAAATAAATTCTATTGTTTCCTGTTGAAAAAGAACTATCGATTCCTTCACTAGTAACTTCAGGAAATAGAATAATATTATCAGCAGTAGGTAATTGTACTGACTTTAAATAAATTCCATGAATCTGAGTACCAAATTTAACTCTTAGATATTCAAAAAAGTATTGGCTTATTAAATAATCAAATTTTCCACTTTCAAGCTTTGGTTTAGACACACTTGCTATTAATTTTTTAAAAAAAATATAGATATCCAATTTTTCCAAATAATTTTCATCTAAATGATGAGGATATAATCCCTTTGCTAATTTATTCAGATTTAATAATTGTAGTTCTACTCTATTAGAAAATTGAGCAATACCAACATATTGCCCAACCAAAGCTCTAATTTCAGCTACACATGCCATTTTATCTGTAGACAAATAAAGAGCTGAAATTCCAAAAGGTGTCATTCTTTGATCACTAGCCAAGAATGACGGTACTAATCCAAATTTATCTCGAATATTTTTTGCAATATCTTCATTTGCTTTTTCAAATTCAAATGTCAGATTATTTTCATTAATTTCTTTCAATAATGCATTACTACTATCGAAACTTCTTCCACGATATAAAATGGTATTCGGTGTAATAATGCTTAAAAGTGAATGTTGGATTTTATTATTATCTAGCAAGTATTCAAAAGTATGATCCAAGAATTCCTTTAGTCTTGGATTAAAAAACCTAAATTCATGTTTAAAACTTTTCTGGATTTTTTCCCACTCACGCTCTTTATGACAACCATCATATTCCTCTAAAGAATCATCATAAAGTACTAATAACTCATCACCAAATATATCATCTGCATCTTCAGCTAATTTTTCTGTTAGTTCCTCATTTAACTCCAACCATTCAATTAAATTATAAAAATTGCTCACACCCTCCTCATCATGTGCTTCATAAAACCAACCTGCTCTATCTGGCAAATCCCTCAAAAATTTATAATTAGTAGATATAACCTGAAATAATTTATTTTTAAAGATTTCATAATCCAAATGCTCAGTTTCGCTTTGACACTCTGTACAAAACTGAATTTCAAAATTTTCTTTATTGTATGTATAAGGTGGTAACTTTTTGTCAATACAACTTTTACAAATCAACATTTATAAATCCAAATATTCTTATTAAAAATTAGCATACTATAAACTAAAATCACTTTGATTTCTTAACACTCCCTCCCCGCCTTTTAAAGAGAGAGGGACAACATGAATCAATAACTGCTATAAAATTCGAGGGAAGTCCCCCTTTGCAAAAGGGGGATTTAGGGGGATTCGTTTGAAAGCTCATTCACACAACGTTGATAAATCACTTCCACCACATCATCCAACTGCCCCATCACCTGCCCATTATCAAATCTCAAAACACGTAGACTCAAATGTGCCAAAGCTTCATCTCGGACTCGATCCGCTTCTAAGCCTTCATTTGTAAAGTGCTGACTGCCATCGCACTCAATAACAAAATTGGCAGCAGGACAGTAAAAATCTACGATGTAATTCAAAATTGGCTTTTGCCGATAAAACTGCAAACCTAAAATTTGCTTGTTCCGCAGCCGTGACCATAACAGCTTTTCAGCATCCGTCATGTTGTTGCGTAAATCCCGCGAAGCTTGTTTTAATTTTTTATTGTAGGGTTTCATTTTTTATTCTACTAATTTGTTTTCATAAATCCCTCCTAACCTCCCTTTTGCAAAGGGAGGAACAACACGAATCCAAAAACCATCATCAAATTCGCGTGAAGTCCCTCTTTCTCAAAGAGGGATTTAGGGAGATTCATTTATATAGATTTTATAGATCAAAGTTAGTCTACTGTCCATTCTTCCCCCAACCCACCCGTTTTTACATATTTTAGTCAGACAAACCCGCCACAATTCCGCATACTTAACAAAAATTTACCTCTCCCATTTAACCCATTGGTGCAACAATGAAAAAACTCATCAACAACCCTGAAAATCTGGTTGTCGAAATGTGCAAAGGCTTTGTCCTTGCTCACCCTGAACTGACATTTACCGAATCGCATAAAATCATTTCACGTAAACAAAAACACAATAACGTGGCACTGATTAGTGGCGGTGGTAGTGGTCACGAACCTGCACATGCGGGCTTTATCGGTACAGGCATGTTAGACGCGGCTGTATGTGGTGACGTGTTTGCATCACCTTCTCAAATTCAGGTCTACAAAGCCCTGCAACATGTGGCAACAGACAAAGGCGTTTTGATGATCATCAAAAACTATTCTGGCGATATGATGAATTTCCAGAATGGTGCAGCACTTGCTCAGGAAGATGGCATTAAAGTCGATTATGTAAAAGTGGCGGATGATATTGCCGTTAAAGACAGCCTCTATACGGTTGGTCGTCGTGGTGTTGCTGGTACCATCTTCGTGCATAAAATTGCCGGTGCTGCTGCCTCTAAAGGTTATGAACTTGCTCGCGTGAAAGAGCTGGCTCAAAAAACAGCAGATAACGTGATTAGCCTTGGTTTTGCCTTTACCTCTTGTACCGTTCCTGCCAAAGGCACACCCACCTTCACCTTGGCGAATGATGAAATGGAATACGGCGTCGGCATCCACGGTGAACCCGGCATTCGTCGTGAAAAAATCCTGCCATCGAAAGAAATGGCACAACGTATGGTCGATGACTTATTTCTTGACCGTCCTGACATGCAAGAAGTTGCGTTGTTGGTGAATGGCTTTGGTTCAACACCAATGCAAGAACTGTATGTATTTAACAATGATGTATGCGAACATCTGGCACGTAAAGGCATCAAGATTTACCGTACATTTGTTGGCAACTACATGACCAGTATCGACATGAATGGTGCATCGGTCTCATTACTTGCTGTGGATGATGAACTGAAAACCTATCTGGATGCGGAAGCCAATACCCCTGCCTTAAAGCTTGATGGCTCACCTGCACTACCATTTGAATTTGCAGCACAAGATGCAGCAGCAAAACAAACCGCCAATACCGAAGTTGAAACCCAAGCAGAACATGCTGAAATTCAGAACGAGCAATTCACGATTGAAAACATGCGTTATGTGGTCGATGTGATGGCGGCCTGCATCATCAAAAACGAAGTGCCATTCTGCGAGCTGGATGCCCATGCAGGTGACGGCGATTTTGGTATGAGCGTCGCCAAAGGCTTTAAACAACTGAAACGCGAATGGCAAAGCCTGATTCAAGCGCAGCACATGGATGAATTCCTGCTGAATAGTTCCATGATTATTATGGAACATTGTGGCGGTGCGTCAGGGCCAATTTGGGGTTCTGCTTTCCGTTCAGCCAGCAAAGCCATTCAAGGTAAACAAATCCTAAGCGTGGCAGATTTTGCCGAGATGCTGCAAGCAGCAGTGAAAGGTATTCAAGTGACAGGTGAGCGTTCATTTGGTCGTGGTGCTGTGGTCGGTGACAAAACCCTGATTGATGCTTTGGTTCCTTGCGCAGACTCTTGGTCAGCCAATACCGACAAGAGGTTTAAAGAAAACTTTGTCTTAGGTGCAGAGGCCGCAGTAAAAGGTGCAGAATCCACCAAAGAGATCGTGGCGCGTATGGGCCGTGCTGGTACAGTCGGTGATCGTAGCTTAAGCTATCCGGACGCAGGCGCACACGGCTTAGGCGTGATCTTTACGGACATTGCCGAGCATATTAAATAAGCTTTGCAATATTTAAAAAGAGCCTCGACACTGTTTGGGGCTTTTTTATCTTTCATTTCCTTTACTGAGCAAGTTTAAAAGCACAAATAATGAAAGGCATACTCATCTCTATAAGTATGGCTTAACTAAACTTCTCTAAATAGCGCTCTAACTCTTCTGTCACCACTACCCGCTTATTGCCTTTCACCTGTTCCTCACCCAATACGCCTTCTGAGTCAATGACCACCACTTTGTGTCCATTCGCTTGTAAACGTTTGACGCCTTCAAATAACATGCGTCCACCTACATCATGAATCAAAGTTAAATTAGTCAGGTCTATGACTATACGTGTTTTAGCGTCTGGCTCATCCTGCAAGATCCGCAGCAACATTTCCGATTCGGTAAATTGCAATACACCGCGCAGCTCATACACGATAATGTCATTGTTCTTACCTGCTGTATAACGACTTTGCAAAATGGTCTGTGCCGATGGCGTCCCTTCCATCAGATGCAAGCCCATGTCACGCGACAAACGCTCAAAAATATCTACCCCACGTACACTATGCCCATGCTCATCAATTTTAGGAGAAAAAACCACAATTCCCACCTGCCCAGGCAATACCCCGATAATTCCACCCGACACACCACTTTTGGCAGGAATGCCCACCGTAGTCAGCCAGTCACCCGCCGCATCATACATGCCACAGGTCATCATCACGCTGAGCACTTGGCGCACTACATCACGCTCTAACAACTGTTTGCCAGTTTTGGCCTGAACACCACCATTAGCGAGCACACTACAGATATTTGCCAGATCTTTGACCGTCACCTTAATCGCACATTGCTTGATATATCCATTGACGATTTCCACAGGATCCGAATCAAGCACACCTACAGTACGCAGCATATAGCCAATCGACAGGTTCCGGAATGCAGTTTTGACTTCCGACTTATACACCTGCTTGTCGAATTCCAGTTGACGTCCTGCCAGCTCACTTAAAAAACGGCGTTAGCATTCCGCACGTGAAATGCCTTTTTGTACCGGAATCAAAGAATGCGTGGTAATCGCACCCGAGTTAATCATTGGATTTTTAGGAAGATTGGTTTCTTTATCTAGCGAAATCTGATTAAAAGCCTCTCCTGAAGGTTCAACGCCGACCTTTTCCAGTACTGCTGGAATTCCCAAATGCTGCAATGCCAAGGCATAGGCAAAAGGCTTGGACATCGACTGCATGGTAAATTCGGTTTCATCATCTCCCGTGGAATAAATCGTGCCATCCACCGTGGTCAGCGCCAAAGCGAACTTGTTTGGATCTACCGCTGCCAGTTCAGGGATATAGTCAGCCAAAGCGCCCTGATCATTATCATGACAGACCGTTAATACATGCTGGAGATAATCGGGCACCGGGGTTTTCATTCAGATAGATCCTTTATATTTTCATCCTGTTTCCACCTTAAATTTTCAGGATAAAACTACAAGTCCAAATTGGTAGCATTTTATAAATACGTCCATCGATTTGGACTAAAACAAATGCCTTTTCAGCTCAATGATCATCAGGAGTAAGGGGCATTTTGATATTATTTTTTTGAGTTTTTATAAAATATCGAGCGGTTCAACAGGTCATTTCGATTAGTTTGATTATCCATTTTATTTATATTTTTCATCGCAATAAATGATATTATTCACCCACCTGCTCACATTATAATCTAACACGCTGATCCCGGATTTGAATTTTTACAGTCTACTCGTGCCCAGCATCATGTCGAGCCTGGGGATCATCACGCTGAGTATTTCCTATTATAAAGGCTTACCTAATTATTTAAGATCTTATGCTTATGCACTGATTCTGATTGGCGTAACGATATTACTCAATACCGTTTTATCTGCAGCAGTTTTAGTTGAAATCTCCAGTTTCATTGCTGCTCTTTACTTCTTGTCCTGTACCTTTCACAGCAAAGCCATTTATGAGCGTTTAAAAATCGACTATGTATGGCCAAACTATATTTACCTGATTGCCTTGGGTGCGTTTGGCATTTACTACTTTACCCAAGTGACTGCTGACCAGACTGCCCGTTTGCTGATTATTGGTAGCATTACTGCGGCAATTTATTTGCACCGCCCGATTGCCTTTATTCGGACGAGTACACGCTTACGTATCGACAGTTACCTGAAAATTTTTACCCTCGCGACCGCGTTCATCATCATGGGTCGTGCCTTGCTATTCTCTGTTTTACTTGAGGATCAGGGATTTGTCGCCCATTACGAACCGGCATGGGCATTTACGCAGCTGCTCCTGCTGCTGATTGATCTGATCTTTTTAGGTTTATTCATTGGCTGTGCAATTTTGGATCTGGTGCGAAAGTTGCAACGGGAGCGCCATCACGACCCGCTGACCGGATTATTAAACCGTCGTGGCTTTGAAGCCTATATTCAAAAAATAGATCCCAATCCCGCCTTACAGCATGCAGTTTTGATGGCAGATCTAGATCATTTCAAAGCCGTTAATGATCGTTATGGACATCAGGTCGGTGATCTGGTTTTACAACATATCAGTCAGATATTTAAAGCCAATATTCGGGACAAAGACCAAGTGTCACGTATTGGTGGTGAAGAGTTTCTGCTCGTCTTGCATGACATTCAAAAAGATGCCGCCTTTAAAATTGCTGAACGGATCCGGTTACAGCTTGAAGAAACCCCATTACATCATGAACAGCAGCATATTTACCTGACTATCAGTATCGGAGTCAGCTTCTTCAATCATCCTAATCAGATTAAAGAAGCCACTTTAGCGGCTGATCATGCCATGTATCAGGCCAAACAGATGGGCCGTAATCAGGTTCAATTCGCTCAAGAGAAAATTGCCTGAATTTGATAAAACTTTAAATCTCTTATTTCACCTTGGTCTTGCGAATCATTTTGTACAGCACCTTGGGGGAAATACGTGAAACTAGCACACCAAGTTTTTCTTTCTTTCCGCCAATCACGATATATTCTTCGCCGCACTGCAAGGCTTGTACTGTTTGACGGGCAAAATCTTCTGCCGACAGACCATTTTCAATCGCTTCATCCTGCTTGGCTTGTGGCTTGCCTTCCCCATTTAAAGCATTAAACGACACATTGGTTTGAACAAAGCCCGGGAATATCACTGAGACCTGAACGCCCTGATCAGCAACTTCAGCACGTAAACTATTGGCCCACATATGAATCGCTGCTTTGGCTGCTGAATAGGAGGCGCGATACTGGGTGCCAAGCAAACCTGCCACACTGGAAATAAACACGATACGACCTGATTTTTGTGCCAGAAAGGTCGGCAATACCATTTTGGTGAGAAATACCTGCGAGAAATAATCGACTTCCATAATAGCGCGTTCAGTCTGCATGGTGGTGTGCTGAATCAGGGCACGTTGACTGAGTCCTGCATTATTAATCAGCCAGTCAATCCGGCCTTTTTGTTGCAAAACCTGTTCATAGGCATGACGAACCTGGCTTTCATCTGTGATATCGGCAATAACTGAAATATGCTGATCCGGATTGGTGAGACTTTGGCGAACATTTTCCAGTTCTTCCTCTCGGCGTGCAGTCAGTACCACCTGTGCCCCAAGTGCAGCACATTGCTGGGCAATCGCCTTGCCAATCCCTGAAGATGCGCCGGTAATCCAGACCACTTTTCCATTTAAGTCTTCAACTTTCGCCATGAAATCCTGTTTCCCTTGTTTTAATGAATATGGTACGGCATTTCATCTTCCAGAAATACCAGCAAATGCTCAAAATAATAACTCATGGTATCGGCATCATAGATGCTACCGAGCTTGTCAAAACGTTTATAGCCTAACTGGGTGGTTAAATGAATCACCCCATTCAAGGTTTTATCGACCACGACATTAAATTTCAACATTTTTTTCGGTTCACGGATTAAATGCGTCACCCCTTGATCGACCACCTGAGTAAAGGCTTTTAAAGCGGGTGATACATATTGGTGATTACCATTTTTCATCTGGTCAATACAGCCGAGCAGTTCCATCACCAGCAATTTTTCTACCGGATAACGGACAAAAGCATCACCTTGATACTCATAGGTCATGCGATGCAAATAGTTCACCATAGGCATCAGCCGCTCATTGCCAAACAACGAAACCGACCACGGCATATATTTACGGGTGTTATGCATAATCTGCTGAATCACTTTTTCGGAATCACTGTCCGGTGAATTGGCCAGCTGCACCACCTGACCAAAAATCTGGTCAATAATTTCACAGGCCATATCGGCCAGATTTTCACCTAAGGGTCTGGCAAGACTGTCTCGCTCGCCGGCATTTAATCTGGAATGAAGATCTTTAAAGCGCTGATGGGTTTCGGGTTGAAGCTTCAGGGAAATGCTATAGCTCATCTTATTATCCTTTTTGATATGCTGCGATGAGTCGCGTTTTTTTATCGTTCTATCATACGATGAGTTGCTATACATGCCAATTGGCTAAAGTTTGCATTTGGTTAAGCTGCCGCACGCACTATTTTTTTTGCTACAATAGATGCAATTTTTCATTCACTTTTGATCTGTTTAGACTATGACTGACTCAGCGCAAAATATCGCGACAACCTACGATCCGACCGAGATCGAGAAAAAATGGTACCAAACTTGGGAAGAGCGTGGTTACTTTAAGCCGTCTGAAAAAGGCGAATCTTTCTGTATCATGATTCCGCCACCAAACGTCACTGGTAGCCTGCACATGGGTCATGGTTTCAACAATGCCATCATGGATGCCTTGACGCGTTTCAACCGTATGTCTGGTAAAAATACGCTTTGGCAACCGGGTACTGACCACGCAGGTATTGCAACGCAAATGGTGGTTGAGCGTCAGCTGGGTGCACAAGGGGTTAGCCGTCATGACCTGGGTCGTGAAAAGTTCATCGAAAAAGTCTGGGAATGGAAAGAACAGTCTGGCGGTAACATTACCCGTCAAATCCGTCGCTTAGGTTCTTCGGTTGACTGGTCACGTGAACGCTTCACGATGGATGATGGTTTATCAAACGCAGTAAAAGAAGTGTTTGTAAAACTTCACGAAGAAGGCCTGATCTACCGCGGCAAACGTCTGGTGAACTGGGATCCAAAACTGCAAACTGCCCTTTCTGACCTGGAAGTTGAGTCTGATAAAGAAGAAGCAGGTTCACTCTGGCACTTCAAATACTTCTTTGAAGACAAATCATTGCGCACGCATGATGGTAAAGATCACATCGTAGTAGCTACAACACGTCCTGAAACACTACTTGGTGATACAGCTGTTGCCGTTGCACTTGATGATGAACGTTATACGGATCTGGTGGGTAAAAACATCATCCTGCCAATCACTGGTCGTGCGGTTCCAATCGTTAAAGACGAATATGTCGATAAAGAATTCGGTACAGGCTGTGTGAAAATCACCCCTGCGCATGACTTCAATGACTATGAAGTAGGTAAACGTTGCGAATTGCCAATCATCAACATCTTCAACAAAAATGCTGAAGTTCTTGCTGAGTTTGAATACATCGCGAAAGCGGGCGAACAAATTTCTAAAACCATCCCTGCACCTGCGGACTACATTGGTTTAGAACGTTTTGAAGCACGTAAAAAACTGGTTGAACAAGCAGAAGCTGAAGGCTGGTTAGACCAAATCCAACCTTATACATTGAAACCCCCTCGCGGTGACCGTTCAGGCGTGATCGTTGAGCCGTTATTAACAGACCAATGGTATGTAAAAATCGCGCCTCTTGCGAAACCTGCCATTGAAGCGGTTCAAGACGGTCGTATCAAGTTCGTACCTGAGCAGTACAGCAACATGTACATGGCGTGGATGAACAACATCCAAGACTGGTGTATCTCGCGTCAATTATGGTGGGGTCACCGTATCCCTGCTTGGTACGATGCGGAAGGCAGTGTTTATGTTGGTCGTGACGAAGCTGAAGTTCGGGCGAAAAACAATATTCCTGCCGATGTTCAATTGAACCAAGACGAAGACGTACTGGATACATGGTTCTCTTCAGGTCTCTGGACATTCTCAACCTTAGGTTGGACTGGCGACGAAGCAAAAGACAAAGAAAACTACTTCCTGAATACCTTCCACCCGACAGAGGTACTGGTAACCGGTTTTGACATCATCTTCTTCTGGGTTGCCCGCATGATCATGCTGACCATGCACTTCATGAAGAATGAAGATGGTACGCCTCAAGTGCCGTTCAAGACTGTGTACGTTCACGGTCTGGTACGTGATGGCGAAGGTCAGAAGATGTCTAAATCGAAGGGTAACGTGCTTGACCCATTAGACTTGATTGATGGTGTGGATCTTGAAACTTTAGTACAAAAACGTACCACAGGTTTGATGAACCCGAAACAGGCAGCGAAGATTGAAAAATCAACCCGTAAAGAATTCCCTGAAGGAATTCAGTCTTACGGTACCGATGCAGTTCGTTTCACCTTCTGTGCGCTTGCCAATACTGGTCGTGACATCAAGTTCGACATGAAACGTGTTGAAGGCTACCGTAACTTTGCCAACAAAATCTGGAACGCAACGCGTTTCGTGATGATGAATGTCGAAGGTCAAACGATTGGTTCAGAAGCACGTCAAGACCTTTGGGAGTTGCCTGAACAATGGATCGTAAGCCGTCTGCAAAAAGCGGAACAAGCGGTGCAAACAGCATTTGCAACCTACCGTTTAGACCTAGCTGCGCAAGCGATTTATGAATTCATCTGGAATGAATACTGTGACTGGTATGTTGAGTTAACCAAACCGGTTCTGAACGATGAAAATGTGTCTGAAGAGCGTAAAGCTGAAGTACGTCGTGTTCTTCTTTCGGTAATGGAAGCGTCTTTACGTTTAGCTCATCCGTTAATGCCGTACTTGACTGAAGAAATCTGGCAAACACTTGCGCCGAAACTTGGCATCACTGGCGAAACTATTATGTTGGCGCCGTACCCTGTTGCTGAGCAAGCATTGATGAATGACCAGGCTGAAGCAGACATGCAATGGCTGCAAGGTTTGATTGGTGCGGTACGTAACATCCGTGGTGAGATGGGTCTAGGTAATGCTCGTTTGTTGCCTGTTCTTTTGCAAAATACGACTGAAGCTGAAAAAGCACAGATCACACGTATTGAAGCATTGTTCAAAGCATTGGCAAAAGTTGAAAGCATTACTTTCCTTGCTGATGGCGAACAACCACCATTGTCTTCTTCATCTGTCGTTGGTCACGTGTCTGTATACGTTCCAATGAAGGGTTTAATTGACCCGAAAGCGGAATTGGGTCGTCTTCAAAAAGACTTAGACAAGGTTCAAAAGCAACATGACCAAATTGCAACTAAGCTCTCTAACGAAGGTTTTGTGGCAAAAGCACCTGCAGCTGTGGTTGAAGGTGAGAAAGTGAAACTTGCTGAGTTTGCTGATCAGTTAGCGAAGATTAAAGCGAATATGGAGCAAATTGCAGCGCTTTAAGGCTGTAGTTTGATTCAAAAAAATCCCCTCTTAGTGAGGGGATTTTTTTAATTCCAATATGTTTGGATAATTTCTTTTATCCAATTAAATAGCGGAACTATTAATATTACTAACACCTGCTGCCAATATCGCAAACTTTCTGGTTGCTCATTAATAATGATAATTGGCTGAGATTTAACAACCTTAGTTCTTTTTTTAGCTTTTGACTTTTTACGTCTAGCCATAAATTCTTTACCTTCTAAATAGAATTTTGGACTACACGTCTGAGTTTTTTAATGATATGCCCCAAACGTGTAAATAAATACAGTTTGGTCATAGGAGTTACTCAAGCAGAGATAGAAAGATTTTTTTGAATTGAAAAATTACGAGTGGTTATAAAAATAATTGGTAAAGCTACTAATAGAATAATTTTAAAGAATGTTTGTAAACTTACCGATTCATTACCCTTTAAGGATTTTGAAAAAAATTTAGAAACTTCTCTATTGATATAGTGATAAAGGAAAGTATCTAAATCAACGAGAATGCCTATTTTTGATAATAGATTGTGATACATCTTTTGGAAATGGGCAAATATAGTTCTTTCACGCTCAGTATTACCTAGACGTGATAAAACACCTGCTAATATATCTAATGCGAGTTTTAACTTACTATTTCTACTGGGCAACGAGGAACTACTATTACTACCATCCTCAAAATCATCCCAACTCAATATCGACATATTTATACCTTTTTATTCTAAGTTTTAATCATATAAATCCATTAAATGTAATGTCAAATTAAAAACACTATATATAGATAATTTAATAATTAAAAACACTATATATAGTAAAAGATCAATTACCCTCACCCCAGCCCTCTCCCCGAGGGAGAGGGAGTGTCATTGGATTTAATGCCTGCATGAATTTAGTAATGAATATTCCCTCTCCTTTTAGGAGAGGGTTAGGGAGAGGTCTGCTTTAATTCAGTACATACTTGCCATAAATGCTCTAAAATCACATCCGTCCTTCCTAAAACATCATGATTCCAATACCGTACAACAGTTAAACCCACAGCCTCTAAAAACTTGGTTCGTTCAACATCGTATTCAATCGCATCATCTGTTCCATGCTGACCGCCATCCAGCTCAATGACTAAACCAATTTCATGACAGTAAAAATCCAAAATGTATGGTGCAATCACGTGCTGACGACGGAATTTCAGATTCATAAAACGTTTGGCACGAAGCAGTTGCCACATCAAGTTTTCAGCATCGGTGGTGGTGTGGCGCATGGATTTGGCAAATTGTAATAGTTGGGGATCGAATTTTTTATTCATAGGCTTATGTTTTTATTATTTTCTTTAGATTATCAAATTTTATAACCTCTCCCTAGCCCTCTCCTAAAAGGAGAGGGAACGTTCATTATTAAATTAATTGATGGCATCTAATCAGTTACGACTCCCTCTCCCTCTGGGAGAGGTGAATCTTAAAATAGCTCTCACCCTTGCGCACTCAGAATATATTCTGAGGATGCTCATCTCCTAACAGGAGAGGGAATTTTCATTATTACATCTAGAGTTATTATACGAATAAGAGATTAAAGCATCCCATGCCTTAAAAACATCTCCAAGCCACTTACCTTTTTGATATACATCAGGCGTTCTTTTTCTACTTTAATCTGCTGTTTGATGGCTGAAGTATCTTCATCGATTTGCTTATACAGGTCAGCAATCTGAACTTTGCCTTTCGCCTTTTTTACTGCAATTCTGGTTTTTTGTGACCAGACTAATCTATGTATCAATACATCGATCTGATCTTGTAATTTCTGACTCTGTGCATCCAAAGCGAGTTGATAAAACTTGAGTTGCTCTGCACTTAAACCTTTTTGTGAAACATCCTGATCTTGTTCAATTTGTAGTTGCATTCTTAGTAACGTAAACAGGTCCTGCTCTGCATACGCCTCGTTGGCACGTTGCAATAATTCAGTTTTCTTGATTTTTTTGACATCATTCACTTCACGGTCAGGGTGAATGATGGCAGCAATTTTTAAATAAACGGTTTTCAATGACTGCTCTGCCATCGCTGCTGCCTGTTCCTGTTTTTCCTGCTGGCGTTTTAATCTGGCCTGCTCACGTGCCTGCTGAAAATGATCTGATTCCCATTCTTCAAATACTTCTACATCTGCAAGATCTGAGGGATGCTCATTCTTAAAAAATGTTTCCAGTTCATTTACTTTCTTTTGGCTTTTTCTGAATTGGGCATGTTCGGCACGTTGCTGATAGTAAGTGAAGATTTCATTCACTTTATGAGCTTGTTGCACCGACATTGCCTGAGAGTCTTTTAGATAATTTGCAAGGTATTGAATCTTTTCATCCAGCACCACCAGTTCTGCCTTGGAAAATGTGGTTTCCTGCAGGTGCTTCCAGAGCTGTTCCAGCTGCTTGAACAGTACGCCATGCAATTCATGGTAAACTGGCATGAAGGTTTTATGGGTATATTGCTGCAGATCTTCTTCAGCCTGTTGCCATTGGTGTAATTCCTGTTTCTGTTGCTCGATTTTATCAATCAGATGATCCAGCTTCTTCTGCTGTGGCGAAAGCGCTGTGAATGGCTGAATCATGGTTTTTAAGTCAAAGAGCATGGCAGGAGAAGGTCAAAGAAGAAATAATATCCATATTAAATCTTTCAGCTTTCGTCACAAAGTCCTTTTCAGTGTGCCCTTTCGAAATTTGTATCAGAATTAAAAAAAGCAGACCAAAGTCTGCTTTTTCGCTCTCATATTGATTATTCCAGCACTACACGGCCATTCAAGGACTGTACCGGACGGTTATTTGGATGCCCCATCAGTTTGGTAAATTCCGAAATCTGCTTGGCAGAAGCCTGCTGAATATCTTTCAGAATCAGCCAGCGTACGCCTTCCGAACACGGAGGTGTGGTCAGCGAGCCGCTAAAGCGATAATAATCCAGATTCTTAGGCAACATCTGATTCACCGCTTGTGGCGTTTTCAAAACCACTTTTTCACCCTGTTTTTTTGGTAGGCGACTCCACATGCGTTTGAGCATCTGACTTTCCTGTCCCTGTTCAAACATCATCCCCACCACAGCCAGCTCACCTTTGGCATTGGCATGGACAAAGTGGATTTCCAGTGGATAGCTTTTACCCTTGATCAGGTTTTCACTCGGGCTGTGCAAATGAAACTGCTTCAGTACAAAGGTATCGCCATCCAGCTGCAATTCACCACCTTGCGCAAAATCCACCTGAACGGTATGACCTTTATTTTCGATCGCATGAATCATGGTGTTATAGCTGAACTTGAGTGGTTCCAGTTCTGCTTTCACTGTTCGTTCAATATTGATTGGTGACTGGTTCAGACCATTACAGGCCGAATATTTCTGGCTCAAAGTCGACCATTGCTCAGGCTGAGTATAATCCCAATCCGCATCTGCCCAGACCGCTGTACTTAAACCCATAACCGTTAAAAGCGTGAATATTCTTTTCACAATACATCCCTTGTTGGAAGTCAAAATCACAATTTCTAATTTAAAAACAGTTTATTAAAGTAGTGTAATCACTCTATTTTTCAGGCCACAAACTACAGATTTTTATAAAGATGAAGTGATTTGCTTACAAATTTCTAAACACTCCTAATTATTCAAAACACATTATTCAGAATATATATTGATAAATTTCAAATGGATAATACTTTTATAGATTTAAAAATAGACAGTAGAGAATGTGATCTTCTTCAAATTTAATCTGCTGATTTTTTATGCATTATTTACATGAAATCTCTATCTTATTTTCAATAGATCAAATAGCTAGATTTTTAAGTTCAAGCTTCTTTTTTAAATAGAATCTACCTTTATTCATAAACTTACATAAACACAGCAGCAAATAAAATACTGATATTGCTAGACTCGAGCCAAAGAGCAAAATGAGGATAAAGAATTTAAATGGACTGGGCGACCATATTTATAAATGACACCACCTGGGAGTTTACCGCAGAAATTTTGCTGCGTTGTGCCCTGATGTACACGATGATTATCCTGTTTTTGCGTCTGACCGGAAAACGTGGGGTACGTCAACTTTCTATCTTCGAAGTCGCTATCATTTTGAGCTTGGGTTCGATTGCCGGCGACCCGATGTTTACTGAAGATATTCCCCTGATTCAGGCAGTTCTGGTGATGTCGGTGATTATTATCATGTACCGCCTGACCACCTGGCTCATGATGAAATATCAGTGGTTTGAAGACCTACTGGAAGGTAAACCGATTTATATCGTAGAAGATGGCGTGCTGGTCGTTGAAGAAATTAAAAAAGGTAAGATGTCACATGATGAATTCTTTGCCGAAATGCGCCAGCAAGGCGTAGAGCATCTGGGTCAGGTACGCACCGGTTTACTGGAAACTGACGGTAAGTTCAGTATCCTGTTCTTCAAATCGGATGAGGTTCGGCCTGGGCTGCCACTTTTCCCTAAAACCTGTTCTATAGTCCAACAGGTCAAGGCTGGGCAATTATATGCCTGCATTTACTGTGGACAGGTACAAACCCTTTCGCATGCCAACCAGCAATGTCCGCGCTGTGATTCTTCGCAATGGGCCGAAACGATTGACTGTTTAAGAATAACTTAAGCCTGATTCAGTAACTGCAAATGCGCAAAAATTTCCGGCAGTTGCTGAATTTTATATTGGATATGTTCAGCATCTGTATGAAAGCCTTGCATCCATAATGCATGCATTCCGGCCTCTGTAGCTCCTTGTACATCATTAATTGGATGGTCGCCAATATACAGGCACTGTGCAGGCTGCACACCTAGACGCTCTGCAGTGATCTGGAATATTTCTGGCTGTGGTTTGTTAAAGCCTACTAGTCCCGAACTGATGATCTCATCAAAATAAGGTTCAATACCCAAACCCCGAATCGTATTTAAACGGGTGTCATGTCCGCCATTGGATACAATTGCCAGTTGATAGCCTTGGGATTTTAACTGCTCTAGCACCTGCTTGGCATCGGGCATTTCTACGGCGAAACGGCCAAACTGGCTGAACCAGAATTGGGCCAGTTCATCTATGCTGGGAGGATTTAACCAGGATAGCTCCTGCAATAAGGCATAAGCAGCCGAAGCCCCGATACTGCCATGTGTCAACAATTCCTTTTTCGGATAACCGCCATTATCAATGCGCCTTACAATCTCGATAATTTTGTCAGACTCGACCTGTTTCAATGCTGGCGCATAATATTCTGCCAGATAACGGCTATAGGCTTGTGTCGTCAGATCACGATGGGTCAAGGTATTGTCGAGGTCAAATAAAACAGCTTGAATAGGCATAATTTTTAAAACGAAGTGCTGAAACTTTCAATCATGTTAACAGTCCAAAACTTGTTAGATCAGACATAAAATTGCTAAGTTTTGTTGTTTTAAGCATAAAAAAAGCGATGCTAAAGCATCGCCTTTTCTTAGAGTACAAAATCTAAATTAGAATTTGTATTCAACACCTGTACCTACGACTGGCTGATCCGTTTCATTTGAACCTTGTTCTAACATTAGGTAGCCCGCATAACCATATGCTTTCACCTGCTTGCTGAATGCATAGTCTGCACCAACTAGAATTTGTTGAGCTTCATAATCAGCTTTGGCAGTAGTAAATTCAGTTGTGCTTTGACTATATTGACCTTTTACTGTCCATGCTTTTGCTGTTGGCAAATTGTATTCAGCTCCAATTAACCAAGCTTGTTGATCATCAATAGCTCTGATTGATTCAAGCCAAGTTACTGAAGTGTCATTGTCAGCATTTGCTGTCTCTTCGACTTCTGAAACTTGATAAAGTGCCTTAAGTGCTAAACCATTATCTAAATTTACTCGGCCAATCGCACGGATCGTATTTGCAGCAGCAAATACACTACCTGCGGCTCCACCTGTTACTTCTGGAGCAGATGCATTCAAAATACCGCGACCAGCAAAATTTGATGGAATTGCTTTATCGTAACCAAGACCTAAAACAACTGCTTTGCTGTCATATACTACAGATGCTGACCATGCATCACCCAAGCCACGACCTGCAACTTTAGAACCGCCTTTAGACGAGCTAATACCACCAGCTTCACCCGTAGCTAATAGTGCAGTTGCTTTTAGTTTACCTTCACCGACTGCAAAGCCAGGAGCTTCATAGACGACAACATTATCGATACGGTTTTCACCGGTAAAGATACCTGCCATATCCGCTTTATTTGCAACATAGTTATTGAAAGTATCAACTACTGAAGAAAGCTGTTTTACAGGCGTATCGATTTTACCTAGTTTTACTGTACCTAACTTTTCATCTTTAAGACCGACTAAAAGATTACGCGGTACAAATGTATCTGTACTTCCACCATTGTCTACATAGAAGGTAAATTCAGCTTGATAAAGCCCACTTAAACGGTCAGTAAGTTTCTCCTCACCTTTTAAACCCAAGAATGAATTATTAGTATTCAGTTCAATAACATCGCGATCAGACACAGGTGAAGCATTGTCTTCAGGTAAATAATCAACTGTGGCATCAATCTCACCATAAAAAGTTGGTGCTGCAAAAGTTGTCCCCGCCAAAAGGCTGAATGCAATTGCTGTCGCTAACTTAGTTTTCATCAAAAAAATCCTTAATTTATTTTGTAACAAATAATACACACGGCGCTTATATTACAAAATTATTAAATTAATATTTATATATTCTATTTAGTACTTTAGGCTAACATTTAACCAAACAGTTGATTATTTAGAAATTTTATACTTTTTCTGCAACTTTCATCCATCGGAAAATTGGAATTAGACTGAAAATTGCCACGATCACGATCAGATTCAGATAATTTTGATAGCCTAAAGCATCTCCAAAAATGCCACTCAGGCTATAAAGTCCCCCACTCACCGTGGCCATCAGAGCAACCTGAAAGGTAAAATCTGTCCCTGCCAGATGCTTACGGCTGTATTGCATGACCAAGGTCAACATGACCACCAAAAGCATGGCTGAGACCATGTCTTCGGCCGCATTGATCAGATAAATGATCCAATTTTCTACTTTGTTTTGAGCTTCATACTGGGCAGCCAGCCAGGCGTAGCCCATTAAGCTTAATATTTTTAGAATTGAGAAAACGATCAAACTCGAGCTGCGAGACCAGTACTTCAGACACCAGCCCGCCAGTCCTGCTCCAATCAAGGCAGCCAAGGCTCCCAGCATGGTGATATAAAGGCCAATCTGGCTAAAGCTCAGTCCGAGATCTACCATTAAAGGTTTTAATAAAGGCCCGGATAAACCATCGGCGATTTTAAAGGTCAATAAAACCAGTAACCAGACAGCCAAGGTTGAATCCGACCAGAAGTATTGAAAATAGGTTTTTATATTGCTGAATGCAGGTCCTTTATCAGCTGGCGTGATAATTTTTGAATGCTGAGGTTCTCTAAAAAATAAAATGGGTAAAGTATTAAGAAAAACCAGCGCAGCCAGCAACAGAAAGGTACTTTGCCATTGCAGCAGATCCAGCAACCATAATATTGCCCCACCTCCGACAATAAATCCCAATCGTGAACCGATGACCTGAAAGGTATTGCCCCAATGCTGTTGCTCATGATTCAGAATGTTAACCGCCAATGCATCGGTGGCAATATCCTGCGTCGCACCAATACCATTCATCAACAAAAGTATGATAAAAAACAGCAGTAAATACAGCGGCTGATTCAAAGCCTGAATGGGTAGAAAAGAAAGTCCAATCAAGACAGCAACTGACAGCCATTGCAAGGGAATAATCCAGCTACGGTAATGACCTTGGGATTTCTTCCCATAACGATCGACCCAAGGTGCCCAGAATATTTTAATCGACCAAGGCAGCATTAACAGGCCAAAGCCTCCGATATGCGCCAGCGATACCCCTTCAGCTCGCAGAATGACCGGCAAGGCATGCGTCATAAATCCGACCGGAAGCCCCTGTGCCCAATATAGGGAAAACAGTAAAATATAGGTATTCCGCATATTTAGGCTAAGTCCTTAAGGTGAAAATGCATCACCAGCATTTAAGATGCTATACATTTTGCCAATGATCCGGATTTTACAACAGTCTAATATAATAAAAAATAAAGAAAAATTAGTTTCAGGAAGGGACAAAAGCAATGGCCCAAATACGTTTCCCCCAACTCCCGCAGCATGTGCCAGCCCGCGGCAGCAAGCTAAGCCGGACTTTTTTCAGGCAGCTTTTTTTGGCCCAAGGCTGGCGTCTAGAAGGCGAATTTCCAGACTTACCTAAAGCAGTCACGATTATTTCACCGCACACCTCCAATATTGATGCCTGGCTCGGTTTTAACGCCCTACTTGGTCTTGGTATTCAGATTACGATTTTTGGTAAAGACAGCCTGTTTCGTACACCGCTAAAATCGGTTCTGGAATGGATTGGTGTGGTTCCGGTGGTACGTGATAGTCCACAAGGACATACCCGACAGATTGTAGACATCATTGAAAAATCAGAACAGATCTGGGTCGGTATGGCACCGGAAGGTTCACGTAAGGCACCGGATAAAATTCGCAGCGGTTTTTATCATATTGCCAAGGCAGCCCATTTGCCGATTGTGATGTTTTCCTTTGATTATGATATCAAGACCATTCATATCCTGGGCGTATACCATCTGACCGGTGATTATGAATACGACCTGGAACAGATTTATCAGCATTATCAAGGTAAATTCTCGGCCAAAAATCTGGACTGGGTGGCCAAGCCGTTACAAAAGCTTTTGAAAAAAGACTAGGCAAATACGCCTTTTTTTGATGTGATAGCCTGAATTTTGTTGATTTAATCACCAGTTTTTATAATGAAATTAGCTCGTTATGCCTTAATTGGCTGCCTTGGTTTCAGTCTTGCAGCCTGTGACAAAGCCACTAAAACACCTACGCCTGCCACGCCATTAAAAGCCCGTGAACCTGTCGTCGCCATTGCCCTCGGTGGCGGCGGTGCCAAAGGTTTTGCCCATATTGGCGTCATTAAAGTGCTCGAATCACACGGCATCAAACCGAAAATCGTCACCGGTACCAGTGCCGGTAGTTTTGTCGGTAGCCTGTATGCCAGTGGCAAATCGCCTTATCAGTTACAGCAGATTGCCCTGAATTTTAAAGAATCTGATATCCGCGATTTAACCTTGAACCGGCAAGGGATTATTGCCGGACAAAAATTGCAGGATTTCGTCAACAAGAATGTAGCGAACAAACCGATTGAGCAGTTCCCGATTCGTTTTGCGGCAGTCGCCACTCGTCTGGACAATGGCCGCAAAGCAGATTTTATTAAAGGCAATGCCGGACAGGCGGTCCGAGCCTCCTGTAGTATTCCGAATGTATTTGTACCGGCCGTGATTAGCGGTACCAAATATGTTGACGGCGGACTGGTCAGTCCGATTCCGGTCAAGACGGCCAAAGATATGGGAGCAGACATTGTGATTGCTGTGGATATTTCTGCCCGTCCGGATGGTAATAAAGCCTTGAATATGTGGGGCGTACTGGATCAGACCCTAAATATTATGGGACAGCAAAGTATTAATGAAGAGCTGAGTCAGGCCACTGTGGTGATCCAGCCTAAAGTCGGCCATATCGGCACTTTAGACCTGAAAGCCAGCAATGCCACCATTCTGGAAGGTGAAAAGGCTGCTCAGCTGAAAATCCGTACTATTGAAAAAGCCATTAGCAACTTTAAGCAGTCGCCAGCGGCATTTAAACCGCCACGTCCGGCAAAATTTTGATGCATGAATTTTTTATATTCATCTGCGGCCGCATCTGCTACATTGAAGATCAATCATATAAAGATGATGATTAATTAAATACTTAGCGATATAGGTCACGATATGGAATTAGTTCTTGAACCTTGGCACTGGTTTGTATTAGGCATTCTTCTGATTCTGTCTGAATTACTGCTGCCCGCATTTGCTGCCCTGTGGTTCGGGATCGGTGCCATCATGGTTGGCGTCCTGTACTGGATGTTCCCGATGATGGGACTAACGACCCAGCTCCTGACCTGGATCGTACTTTCTGTTCTGTGTACGCTGCTCTGGTTTAAGTTTATCAAGCCACTTTCCATTGACAAGACCAAAGCCGGTCTATCGCGTGAAGCGACCATTGGTCAGGTGGGCATGGTGATTCAGACTAATCTGGATCATGGGCAAATCCGGGTGCGCTTTCCGATGCCAGTTTTAGGTTCGGATGAATGGGAATGCCGAACTCTGGACCCAGTTCAGGTCGGAGACCGCGTTCGCGTCGTGGATATTCTGGGTAATGACCTGGTCGTACAACCTCACAGCACGAATTATCAAAATCAATAAGGTGAATAAGCTATGTCTGGTGGTTCTATCATTGTTATCGCGTTTCTGGCCTTTGTTGCGATTACCATATTTAAAGGTGTGCGGATTGTGCCGCAAGGCTACAAATGGATTGTACAGCGTCTGGGGAAATACCACACCACGCTAAATCCGGGTCTGAATTTTGTCATTCCTTATGTCGATGAAGTCGCTTATAAAGTCACAACCAAAGATATCGTTCTGGATATTCCTTCACAGGAAGTGATTACCCGTGATAACGCGGTCCTGCTGATGAATGCCGTGGCTTATATTAATCTGACCACACCAGAAAAAGCCGTGTACGGGATTGAAAACTATTCCTGGGCGATTCAGAACCTGGTACAAACCTCATTGCGTTCGATTGTCGGTGAAATGGATCTGGATGATGCGCTATCTTCACGTGACCATATCAAGGCACGCTTAAAATCCAGTATTTCAGATGATATCTCGGACTGGGGTATTACCTTAAAAACTGTTGAAATTCAGGATATTAAGCCATCTATCACCATGCAAACAGCGATGGAAGAACAGGCCGCTGCTGAACGTCAGCGTCGTGCGACTGTGACTAAAGCTGACGGTGAAAAACAGGCCGCGATTCTGGAAGCGGATGGCCGTCTCGAAGCGTCACGCCGTGATGCCGAAGCACAAGTGGTATTGGCGGAGTCTTCACAACGTGCAATTGACATGGTGACGTCTGCCATTGGTGATAATGAAATTCCAGTCGCCTATTTACTGGGTGAACAGTATATTAAAGCCATGCAGGATATGGCCAAGTCGCCAAATGCCAAGACCGTGGTACTGCCTGCTGATGTGCTGAATACCATTCGTGGTGTCATGGGTCGCCCTAACTAATTTATCTTTTGACTTTATATATAGGCAGCCCGAGGGTTGCCTATTTTTATTGGCACAAGAAAATCTCAGCAAAAAATGTGAATTTATGGTTAAATTTCGCGTTTATTTTTGAAATCTACTGGATTTGATATTGCCTGGCTTTCGGATTAAAGCTTTTCGCAGCTATCTTATTCCTTGTTTCGATCTACTGTCCAACTTAAAAATGGATACCGTATGAGCTCCCTAAATCCAACCTTAATTACTTTTCTTTTCTATATTGTCGCAATGGTGGTGATTGGCCTGATGGCTTATCGCGCGACAAGCAACTTTTCCGATTACATCTTAGGGGGCCGACGTTTAGGGAGTTTCGTAACTGCACTTTCTGCAGGGGCTTCCGACATGAGTGGCTGGCTCCTGATGGGCCTGCCCGGTGCGATTTATCTTTCCGGTCTGTCTGAAATGTGGATTGCCATCGGTCTGATTATTGGTGCCTGGCTCAACTGGCTACTGGTCGCTGGCCGTTTACGCGTACATACCGAAGTCCAGCACAATGCCCTGACCCTGCCGGATTATTTCTCGAATCGTTTTAACGACCAGAAGAAAATCCTGCGTATTGTTTCGGCTTTCGTGATTCTGATTTTCTTTGCGATTTACTGTGCTTCCGGCATGGTCGCAGGTGCACGCCTGTTTGAAAGCATGTTCGACATGTCTTACAGTACCGCACTCTGGATCAGTGCCATTGCCACCATCAGCTATGTATTTATTGGAGGCTTCCTGGCAGTCAGCTGGACCGATACGATTCAGGCGGGTCTGATGATCTTTGCCCTGTTGCTGACACCAATCGTGACGTTGATGGCATTTTCAGATATGTCTCAGGTAACTTTGGCACTGGAAGCTGCTCGTCCTCAAGCAATGAATATTCTGGGTGATCTGAGCTTTGTTGCGATTATTTCTCTGCTCGCCTGGGGTCTGGGTTACTTTGGCCAGCCGCATATTTTGGTGCGCTTCATGGCAGCCGATTCGGTCAAGTCGATTCCAAATGCACGCCGTATTGGCATGACCTGGATGATTCTATGTCTGGGCGGTGCAGTCGCAGCCGGCTTCTTTGGGATCGCCTATTTCCAGCAGCATCCGGAACTGGCCGCTGCAGTGAATGCCAATCCTGAAACGGTATTTATGGAACTGACCAAAATCCTGTTTAATCCATGGATTGCCGGTGTGGTGCTTGCTGCCATTCTTGCCGCAGTAATGAGTACTTTAAGCTGTCAGCTATTGGTCTGCTCAAGTACTCTAACGGAAGACTTCTATAAATCTTTCCTGCGTAAAAATGCCTCACAAAAAGAACTGGTCTGGGTTGGCCGTTTGATGGTGCTACTGATTGCCTTGCTGGCGATCTGGATGGCGGGTAATCCTGAATCTAAAGTTCTGGGTCTAGTGGCCTATGCCTGGGCAGGTTTTGGTGCCGCCTTTGGTCCGCTGATTATCCTGTCATTGTTCTGGAAACGCATGACCTTGAATGGTGCTTTGGCCGGTATGATCGTGGGTGCAGTCGTAGTTATTTTCTGGAAGAACCTGTTTGCTGACACTGGCCTGTATGAAATCGTTCCTGGTTTTATCTGTTCAATGCTGGCGATTGTGGTGGTGAGCCTGATGGGTAAAGCACCAACAGCAGAAATTACCGACCGCTTTGAAGAAGCTGAACGCCTGTACAACGAAAGCAAATAATTGTGTAGCAACTAAAAAAGAGGACTTCAAGTCCTCTTTTTTATGGAATGCTCTTATAACTGAGAAGAAAAAATGTTCCAATCAGCTTTTGCGCGTGAGCAGGAACTGGGTAATTTGCCTCAACTCTTCCGCCCCTTCAAAATGGTTCAAGGCATTGATCGCCTGATCATGTAATTGCTCGGCATAGGCTTTGGCCTGCTCTAGCCCCATCAATGCCGGATAGGTCGATTTCTCTACCTGTTCATCCTTGCCGGCTGTTTTCCCCAAGACTTCGGTATCGGAAATAATATCCAGAATATCGTCCTGTACCTGGAAGGCCAGACCAATCGCCTGTCCAAATTCACGTAATTTAGGAATGGCCAGATCGGTGCCTTCAAAGATTGTCACCGCCGCCATCATGATCGCAGCGCTAATCAAAGCACCGGTTTTATTGCGATGAATATTTTCCAGTGCTTGCTGATCGATTTTTTTGCCTTCAGACTGCAAATCTAAAACTTGGCCATTCACCATTTTCGAAGAAGCGGTTGCCAGAATCTGCATCTGCTTCAGTACAATGGAAGCTTCTACCGCTGGCCCCTGATCAAACAGACGGCTACCCAAAATTTCAAAAGCCATAGACTGCAGGATATCACCTGCCAAAAGTGCGGTATCTTCCCCATAAGCCACATGACAGGTCGGCTGGCCACGGCGCAGCAAATCATTATCCATACATGGCAGATCATCATGAGCCAGTGAATAGCAGTGAATAAACTCGATCGCAACCGCTGCACGGCGCACTGCGGCACTATTCTGGTTAGGCTTTAATGCAGCGGTGGCATAGCATAGCGCTGGACGTACCCGCTTGCCACCCAGCATCACAACATGATGAACTGCCGACCTTAAAGGTTCCGGAATAGCAAAGGCTTCCAGAGCGGTCAATAAATCCTGTTGAATGCGGTGTTGTGCTTGAGTGAGTGCATGGGTTGATACGTCAGTGATAGATGACACATTCGCCTCGAATACGTAGTCCAGAAGAATAAAATGACAAGCGAATAAATGCCTGTACGCTGATCAGGCATTGTACCTAGAAATGCCTTGAATTTTCAGCCATAAATTGAATTGTTCTACTGAAATTTGCTATTCAACATCAAATAAGCACGTCAGAGATTTTAAACCATAAAAAACCACCGCAGAATCGGTGGTTTTATTCAGGCTAAATGTATGCACGGCATTTAAGCGAGAACATCTTCTGGTACGCGCACCCAGCCTTCCATCAAGACGCGGGCACTCCGGCTCATGATGGCCTTTTTCACTTTCCACTCACCATTTTCAAAACTTGCTTGTGCACCCACTCTCAAAGTCCCGGAAGGATGACCGAAACGCACCGCTTCACGCTCTACCCCACCTGCGACCCGGTTCACCAATGTTCCGGAAATGGCAGCTGCTGTACCAATAGCCACCGCAGCCGTGCCCATCATGGCATGATGGAGTTTACCCATAGACAAGGCCCGAACCAGAATATCGGTATCCGATTCAGTGACGGTCTTGCCACTTGAAGAGGTATAGCTACTCGGTGGTGCAACAAAGGCAATTTTTGGAGTGTGTTGTCGGGTTACGGCTTCGGCAATATCCTGAATCAGTCCCATCTGCTTCGCAGCATAGGCACGAATCGTTTCAAATTTTGTCAGGGCTGCCACGTCATTATTGATATGATCCTGAAGCTCTGTGCCCTTATAGCCGAGATCTCCAGCATTCAAAAAGACGGTTGGAATGCCGGCATTAATCATGGTCACTTCAAAGTTGCCAATATTTGGCACTTCCAAAGTATCGACCAGATTACCTGTCGGAAACATCGAACCACCTTCAGCATCATCATCAGCTGGATCCAGAAACTCGATCTGCACTTCCGCCGCAGGAAAGGTTACGCCATCCAGTTCAAAATCACCCAGCTCCTGCACTTGACCATCTTGCATCGGCACATGTGCAATAATGGTTTTCTGAATATTGGCCTGCCAGATGCGTACTGTGCACAACCCATTTTCAGGAATACGTTCGGCATCAACCAGACCATTGGAAATGGCAAATGCACCTACTGCCGCGGTCAGATTGCCACAGTTGCCACTCCAGTCCACAAAAGGACGATCAATTGACACCTGACCAAATAAATAATCGACATCATGATCAGCGTGCAGGCTTTTTGACAGAATGACCGTTTTACTAGTACTGGAACTGGCACCACCCATACCATCAATCTGCTTCCCATAAGGGTCTGGACTACCAATCACGCGCAGCAAAAGCTGATCACGAATCCGGCCCGGCTGTTGTGCTGCTATAGGCAGGTCATCCAGCTTAAAGAAAACACCTTTACTGGTGCCTCCACGCATATAGGTGGCAGGAATCTTGATTTGGGCGGCAAAACTCATGAATTATTTCATCCTTTGACTTGTCTTTGTTTTCGTACGGGTTATTCAATATTTATATTCAAAGTATAGTATGTTGAAAGCAGAACTGCTTGACTGCCAGACCTTAGTATAAAAAAACGGCATTTGTGTTTTATCCAAGAAAAAAGAGAACTCGTCAGTTACACTTTAAATAAAATTAATATATTGATTCATTTATATTTTATTTCAGTTATTTATATGAATATTTTTTATCATTCCTTCAACAATATTTCATTCTTAGGATGGACTAGGCTTCTTTAGTCTGATCAATTACAATCAGCCACTTATCATTTTCCATTGTCGGGCTGAACACTTTGAATAACGAGTCTTCACAACTTCAGCGTGGCTTAAAGAACCGTCATATTCAGTTGATCGCCATGGGCGGTGCAATTGGCACAGGCTTATTCTTAGGTTCCGCACAGGTGATCCAATCTGCGGGTCCTTCTATTATTTTAGGCTATGCCATTGGGGGCCTGATTGCATTTTTAATCATGCGTCAATTGGGTGAGATGATTGTTCATGAACCTGTCGCAGGTTCATTCAGCCATTTTGCTTATAAATACTGGGGCAAATTCCCTGGTTTCCTTGCGGGTTGGAACTACTGGATTTTGTATATCCTGGTGGCCATGACCGAACTTACTGCGGTTGCGAAATATATTAACTACTGGTGGCCTCATATTCCAGCCTGGGCATCGGTATTGTTTTTCTTTATCGTGATTACACTGGTCAACCTCGGCAATGTGAAATTCTACGGTGAATCAGAATTCTGGCTTTCCATCATTAAAGTGACTGCGGTCATCTCGATGATTGTCTTTGGCCTGTATCTGATCCTGACTGCTGATCCTTCTTCAGGCGCATCTTTTAGCAATCTTTGGACCGCGGGTGGTTTCTTCCCGAATGGTTTTGAAGGTCTGTTCTACATGCTGGCATTCTTAATGTTTGCCTTCGGTGGTATCGAACTCATTGGTATGGCGGCTGCAGAAGCTGAAAATCCGGAAAAAACCATTCCGAAAGCCATTAATCAGGTGGTGTTCCGTATTCTGATTTTCTATGTTGGTGCCTTGACAATTCTGTTGTCACTCGTGCCTTGGAATCAGCTTGAGCTTGGTGGTCTGGACAAAAGTCCTTTTGTGATGATTTTCAGTCAATTGGGAATTAGCTGGGCAGCACACTTACTGAACTTTATTATCCTGACAGCAGCACTGTCTGTGTATAACAGTGGCATGTACGCCAACAGCCGTATGCTCTATGGTCTGGCTCAACAAGGAAATGCACCTAAAGTCTTCATGAAAGTGAATAAGCAAGGTACGCCGATTCCTGCCGTATTATTCTCTGCTGTACTGATTTTTGGCTGTGTACTACTTAATTACTTCGTGCCTGAAGATGCCTTAAGTCATCTGATTTACATCGTAGTCGGTGCATTGGTATTGAACTGGGCCATGATTACCCTGACCCATCTCAAGTTCATTCAAAGCATGAAAAAGCTAGGACAGAAGACTTCCTTTCCTGCGCTTTGGTCTCCGGCGGGTAATATTCTGGTTCTAGGTTTCATTCTTACGATTCTTTACATCATGTGGACGCAAGGATTCCAGGAATCTATTTTGATGATCCCGCTTTGGATCGTGGTCATGTTCGGTCTGTTTAAGTTACTTAAGCCTAAAAATACCTAGACAACTCCTGTAGCTATGAGTCCTTAAAAGTTATTGCTTCGGCAATAACTTTTTTTTGTATTTTTTACAGTACAATAGCCTTCTTTTCGCGCCCTTAGCTTAACTGGATAGAGCAGTTGCCTCCTAAGCGACCGACGTGGGTTCGAGTCCCGCAGGGCGCACCATCCTTTCAAAATGTGATCTATACTTCAAAAAATTAGCGTTAATCTTCATATTTTTAGAATATTTTTTATACAAAAAATCATTTTTTCCTCATTATTTTATTTCTATTACTTTCAAATACTTATTTCAAAATGAGGCTATTTTTTGGTGTAAAAACTCTATTTTGATGCTTTTTTAGACTAATTAGTTTTTTCTAGAGCATTTACTCTTATTTTAATTGTGCTATTTTTGTCACATGGAGTAACAAATGATTGCGGATAAATACCCGAAATCTCCAAGAATTTAATAAGTGCAAACAACAACGCTAGATATAAATTTGTACCTCAAGGAAAGACGTAAATGAAATTAAAAACATTAACTACTGCAATGATTCTTGCAACTGTACCAATGACGGGTGCTTTTGCAGCAGCTTTAGATCGTTCAGGCCAATCTATTGCAGCCTTCCTACAACCAGGTAATTACTTTGAAGCAGGTATTTCTGTCCTAGACCCAGATGTATCTGGTAAAGAAGCTGGAACAAGTGATACTCGCCGTAATATTAGTGATATGGCGGGTGATTATTATTTTCCAAGTGCTGCTTTAAAATTTCAGCCAACCAGCAAATTTTCAGTTGGTATTTTATATGACCAACCGTTTGGAGCAGATGCTACCTATACAGGTAATAACGTATTTGTTTCCGATTCTACGAATACAATTTTAGCTCCTGACGCGTTAGCAGGAATTCGTCAAAATACAATTAATACCAACTTTAATGCGTTGACTCCAGAGCAAAGAGTTGGAGCGGCTTTACAAGCGCAGGGTGTTGACTTAACCACTCCAATTGGTCAAGCACAGTATACTGGGACTTTAAATGCGTATAATACTGTTGATGCAGTAAGAGCACAAATTGATGCTGGTGTACTTGCAGGGGTAACTGCACGCGTAGATGCTGGTTTAGCTGATGTCAACGGCTTATTAGGAACTGGTAGTACAAGCGTAGAAGTAGATACTCAAAATTTATCATTTATTGCAGGTTTCCAACCAACTGAGAATTGGAATATTTACGGTGGCGCAGTTTACCAAACGATCAAAGGTAATGTTTCATTACGTGGTCAGGCTTACAGCTTATACAATGGTTACGATACGTCTATTCCAGAAGATAGTTCTGTAGGTTGGTTAGCCGGTCTTGCTTACCAAATTCCTGAAATTGCATTAAAAGCATCTATTACTTATCGTTCTGAAATTGACCATGATGTTAATATGAATGAAAGTATTCCAACCTTACCAGCTTTAGCTTTGCTCCCAAATGGGGCAGCAGCAGCAGCAGCTATTGCAGCAGCAAGTGGTGAGACAAAAATTACTACTCCACAGTCTGTAAACCTTGATTTCCAAACAGGTATTATGGCGAATACTGTAGCTTTTGCGAATGTTCGCTGGGTTGAATGGTCTAAATTCTCAATTCAACCTTATAAATTTGGTCTAATATCAGAAGCAGTTGGCCCTATTGTGGATCGCCCAGATGGCTTCAATCTTGTTGAATATGAAGATGACCAAATTTCAGCAACTGTAGGTGTGGGTCGTAAATTTAATGATCTATGGGCTGGTAACGTATCTGTAGGTTGGGACTCTGGTGCAGGTAACCCTGTATCTACACTTGGTCCAACTGAAGGTTATTGGAATGTAGGCTTAGGTCTTCAGTACAGTCCAACACCAGCTACTTTCATCGCGGGTGGTGTTAAATACTTCATGTTAGGTGATGCAAAAGCACAAACAGGCGCGCAAGCTGGTAGTTCTGAATACGTCGCTGAATTTGAAGACAATAAAGCATGGGCATATGGCTTAAAAATGGGTTACCGTTTCTAAGATATCCTTAATAAAAAAACCACCTTCGGGTGGTTTTTTTAACTTTTTTACTCTATTTTTATTCACTTGCATATCATTCGATTATTTTGCCATCAATTAAAATTAATAAAGTTTTATTTCTTTTACACTATTTTCAATAAATCAAATTTCCTATTTTTCATACACTTGAGTTAATAAAGTTAGTATAAAAACTCTAAGCAAGCTCTTTCCTTAACCGCCTTAGTTCATTTCTTCAACAGAGCTGAGTATTTACTCTTTTTAAAATTATGTTACTTTTCCTGCACATTTTTGTTACAGATGGCATCAGGGAACGTACCATGAAGCTCAATAAAATTTATTCTGCTATTTTACTTAGCACTTTACCTCTTTCTGCAGTTCAAGCAGCTGGCCTAGACCGTTCTGGTCAATCTATTTCTGCTTTTTTACAGCCGGGTAATTATGCTGAAGCAGGTATTACTGTGATTGATCCTAGCGTATCTGGAAAATCTATTCCTCAACTAGGTAATGAATCTATCAGCGACATGGCAGAAGACTACTACTTTCCATCTGCTGCTATTAAAGTTCAAGCAACTGATAAAATATCTTTAGGTCTGATTTATGATCAACCTTATGGTGCCGATTCAATTTATCCAACAAATAATGTAAGTTTTTCACAAGTAAATCCTCTTAGTACTCAACGAGAAAGCACTCAAGTAGAAGTAAAAACTAATAACCTTACAGCTTTAATCGGTTATCAACCAACTGAAAACTGGAATTTTTATGCTGGACCTGTTTGGCAAACTGTAGAAGCTAAAATTGCATTACGAGGTGCAGCTTATGGAAATTCGGGCTATGATATTAAACTTGATGAAGAAGAAGCTTGGGGCTGGCTTGCTGGTTTCGCTTATCAAATCCCTGAAATTGCTTTAAAAGCAGCTATTACTTATCGTTCAGAAATCGATCATGAGGCAAATTCAACAGAGAGCTTTGGATTTGGAACTATTGCATCGCCTCTTTCACCAGATGTTACAGCTACAACACCTCAATCTGTAAATTTAGATCTTCAAACAGGTATTGCAGCAAATACTTTAGCCTTTGCTAACGTACGCTGGGTAAATTGGAGCCAATTTGCAGTAACACCTAATTTATTAAAATTACGCTCAGGTAGTAATTTGATTGACTACTCAGATGATCAATGGTCTGCAAATGTTGGTGTTGGCCGTAAATTTAGCGACAAATGGTCTGGCTCTGCTTTAGTAAGTTATGACTCAGGTGCAGGTAATCCTGTAACAACACTAGGACCAACCGAAGGTTACTGGGGTGTAGGTTTAGGTGGACAATATAGCCCAGCCGAAAATTACTTTATTCAAGCAGGTGTTCGCTATATGTGGTTAGGTGACGCTGAGGCTAAAGCAGGCCCTAATGTTGTAGGAGAGTTCACCGATAACACTGCAATCGCATATGGCATGAAAATCGGTTACCGCTTCTGATTTTTTGATAGATTCAATAAAAAAGGCGCTTATAGCGCCTTTTTTATTTACTTAAATTCTTTAAGCTGGGATATCACGCACTGAAGCATTACGAATTGCTTCTTTTAACGCATCATAACCACGAATTGGCGGGAATTGCGGGAATTCAGCAATCACATTTTCAGGCGCATCAAATAGGAAACCATGATCTGCTTCACCTAGCATCGTGGTATCATTATAAGAATCTCCTGCTGCAATCACACGGAAGTTCAAGCCATGTAATGCTTTTACGGCTTGACGTTTTTGATCCGGCTGACGAAGTTTATAAGCAGAGATCATTCCTGCTTCATCTGTTTCCAGTTTATGACAGAAAATCGTCGGCCAATCCAGTTGCTTCATCAATGGATGTGCAAATTCATAGAAAGTATCTGAAAGAATAATTAATTGAAAATGCGTACTCACCCATTTCACAAATTCTTTTGCTCCTGGGAATGGACCCATTTCTGCAATCACTTCCTGAATATCGTTCAAGCCTAAACCGTGCTGTTTTAAAATATTCAGACGTTGGGTCATCAGTACATCATAGTCAGGAATGTCACGAGTCGTCGCTTCAAGCTCTTTAATACCGGTTTTTTTAGCAAAGTTAATCCAGATTTCTGGAACCAACACACCTTCTAAATCTAGACATACGACTTCCATGAACATTCCTCCTGAGTTGTATTGAAAAAATTTTGCACTATCATAGCTGAAGCAACAGATTTTGTACTGTACTTTTTTAAATCTATTTTTTTCATAAGTATTTATTTTTTAGTGATAAGTCAATTAAATCAATTCTATTAAAATAGATGTGAAATTAATTAATATAGGCCATGTCCTTTCCAAGCCTATATCGCCAGGACTCTCATGACCATCATTCCTACTATTGATCGTATTGATGCGCTTGCATCTGAATATGCAGATAAATCGCCCAATGAAATTTTGGCACTTACACTTAGCCAGCAGGGTGAAATTGCGATTTCATTTTCTGGTGCTGAAGATGTTGTATTGATTGATATGGCGTCGCATCTCGGTAAACCTTTCCGGGTATTCAGTCTGGATACTGGCCGTCTACATGCAGAAACCTATCAGTTTATTGAACGGGTGCGTAAGCATTATAATATCGAGATTGAAATCTGCTTCCCTGAAACGGATGCGGTACAAAATTTAGTGACCGCTAAAGGTTTATTCAGTTTCTTTGAAGATGGCCATCAGGAATGTTGCGGTATACGCAAGGTTCAACCGCTACGTAAAAAACTGGCCACGCTGGACGGCTGGATTACCGGTCAGCGCAAAGACCAAAGTCCGGGTACACGCAATGAAATTCCAGTGGTTCAGGCCGATCCAGGTTTTTCCGGTCCGGGAAAACAGTTGATCAAGTACAATCCTCTTGCCAACTGGTCCAGTGCGGATGTCTGGAGTTATATCCGTATGATGGAAGTCCCTTATAATGCCCTACATGAGAAAGGTTTTGTTTCTATCGGCTGTGAGCCCTGCACTCGCCCTGTGCTGCCAAATCAGCATGAACGCGAAGGTCGCTGGTGGTGGGAAGAAGCTACCCATAAAGAATGTGGCTTACATGCTGGCAATCTAAAAAAATAAAGTTAAGTTTTATCGTTCCTATTGATTAAAAGACTATTTTTGATAAAGATAGTCTTTTTAATTGATAATTTTACATTTAGTGACAAGATAGAAATTACCTTTTATCGGGATAATATTATTTTAATTAAAGAATTGATAAAATTTTAGCTCATTGATTTATTTGCATAAAATGTGAAATTGAACACAATGCTATTCTTCTAATAACACATAATTATTAAGTTACACTCCACTTCGCCTAGAAAATACTATTTTTAGAAATCTATTTTAAAACTAAAATTTTCACATTTCATAAACTTAGGAAGATATTTTGTTCTTGTCAATAGCCACTTTTTCACAGTTGAGGCAAGATAAAGCAGTTCATTTATATGCTAAAAAAGATATACTTTAAAAACTAAAGTAATAATTCTAACAAGGCCTTTTAGCAAAAAAGCCATAGAGAATGCAGTGAGGCAATCCACGCTATGCGTCCATTACATCCAATTGATTTTATTTTCTTAACTTTAGAGAAACGGCAGCAGCCTATGCATGTAGGTGGACTATTTTTATTCCAAATTCCCGACAATGCGTCAGCTTCCTTTATTCAGGATCTAGTCACGGATATCCAAAATTCGAAATGCTCTCCAATCCCACCTTTTAACAATTATTTAAACGGCCTGTTTTGGGATGAAGACCAGGAATTTGATTTAGATCATCATTTTCGTCATATTGCCCTGCCAAAACCGGGCCGTATCCGTGAATTGCTGACCTATATTTCACAAGAACATAGTGCCCTGATTGATCGTGCCAAACCTTTATGGACCTGTCATATCATTGAGGGCATTGAAGGTAATCGTTTTGCCATGTATTTCAAAATTCACCATGCTATGGTGGATGGAATCGCTGGCATGCGTCTGGTAGAAAAGTCGCTTTCACATGATCCAAATGCCAAGAGTATTGTACCGCCATGGTGTGTGGAAGGGCCACGTGCCAAACGCCTTAAAGCACCTAAAGTGAACAGGTTTAAAAATGTCCTGCAGACCATTAAGGGGCAACTGGAATGTGCGCCACGAGTTGCTTATGAACTGTCGCAAACCGTCATGAAAGATATGGGACGCAATCCGGATTATGTATCCAGCTTTCAGGCGCCAAGCAGTATTCTGAATCAACGCGTCAGTGCTTCACGTCGCTTTGCAGCCCAGTCTTTCGAATTTTCACGTTTACGTCATATTTCTAAGGCATTGGGCGTGACCATTAATGATATTGTCTTGGCCATTTGTTCAGGTGCATTACGTGAATATTTATTATCGCAAAATGCCTTACCGAAAAAACCGTTAATTGCTATGGTTCCAGCTTCTGTTCGCAGTGACGATTCAGATATATCCAACCGTATTACCATGATTCTGGCCAATCTGGGCACGCATAAAGAAGATCCGCTAGAACGTCTCAAGATCGTACGCCGCAGTGTGCTGAGTGCCAAAGAGCGCTTCAAACGCATGAATGCCAACCAGATTTTGAACTATAGTGCCTTTGTCTATGGTGCAGCAGGTCTGAATATTGCCTCCGGTTTAATGCCGACACGTCAGGCGTTTAACGTGATTATTTCCAATGTACCTGGACCACAAGAGCCCCTTTACTGGAATGGTGCCCGTCTTGAAGCACTTTATCCGGCTTCTATCGTACTGGATGGTCAGGCCTTGAATATCACCATGACCAGCTATCTAGACAAACTGGAAGTCGGCTTGACCGCATGTCGTAATGCCCTGCCGAAAATGCAGAACTTGCTGACACATCTGGAAGAAGAAATTCAACGTTTTGAACTTATTGTAGATGGCGAACCTGTCCCAAAGTTACGAGCGGTAAGCTAGCCGCGGATGAATAAATAAGATAGATGGACTGCCAAAGATGCTGATCATTTTTGCCAGTCTTTGAGCACAGAATAAAGGGACCGATCTGGTCCCTTTTCTTTATTTTTTGGAATCTTTTTAAATTATTTTAGAAATTTTGGATGACTTCTCTATTTAAACGTCTATCCAAATCATTTTTTGACAAGTTAAAAACAATGCACAAATATAATCAGCTTTTAATAGTACGGCACTGTTGTAATAATTGATGGCAGACGTTACGGATCATGCTCGCGGTAATCTGAACTTCATTACCGCGCTCATCAACGATATATCCCGCATGTACAGTCTTTGGTTCTAATACGTGTTTTAGGCCTTTATGGATTACTGCTTTACTCATACTCATCACACACTCCTTTTGCTAAGCCTGAAACTGGGAGAAACGGCTTTGGCTAATTCATGCATCTAGTATTGTAAATAAAGGCCCGGTTGTAAAATTTCAGATGTAACAAGTGTTTAACGATATTCTGTTACAATTTCAGCTGAGAATGATATCGTATTGCTCTTGCGTATACAGATTTTCCACTTGGAACTTAATCACACGATTAATGAAATGTTCTAGATCAGCGACTGCAGGCGCTTCTGCCGTCAATAATCGATCAATGACAGCAGGATGCGCGACGACAGTAAAGCCACTCTGTGACTCATAAGCACGGGCATAACGCAGAATTTCCCTAAATATTTCGTAACATACTGACTCGGCTGTTTTGACATAACCACGTCCCTGACAGGTCGGACAAGATTCACAGAGCAAATGTTCCAGCGACTCACGGGTGCGTTTCCGGGTCATTTCTACCAGGCCCAGTTCCGATACCTGAGTAATCTTGGTCTTGGCATGGTCACGTTCCAGCATGCGCTCAAACTGTTTCATTACTTCTTCACGATGCTGCGCTTCCTGCATATCAATGAAATCAATGATAATAATTCCGCCAAGATTACGCAGCCGTAACTGACGTGCGATGACATCGGTCGCTTCCATATTGGTTTTAAAAACCGTATCTTCCAGCGAACGACCACCAACATAAGAACCGGTATTGACATCAATTGTGGCCATGGCTTCAGTCTGGTCAATCATCAGATAACCGCCAGACTTCAATGCGACACGAGTTTGCAATGCCTTTTGCAGATCTTCTTCGACATTATACAAGTCGAAAATTGGCCGCTCGCCCGGATAATGCAGCAAACGGTCTTTCATGTTCGGGACAAATTCTTCGACAAATTCCTGCAACTTGGCATGAATTTCACGTGAATCCACGTAAATTTTAGCAGTTTCTTCATTGGCCAGATCACGAATCACCCGTTGCGGCAAAGGCAATTCTTCAAAGATCAAAGACGGTACTGCAATAATCTTCTGCTTGCGCTGGATATATTCCCAAAGCTTGGCCAGATAAGCCATATCCTGTGCGATGGCTTCTTCTTCAATCCCTTCTGCCGCAGTACGCACAATCACTGAACCCGGCAGCTTATGTTCTGCCTGAATCCGCTCAATGATGGAACGCAAGCGATTGCGCTCTTCCTCAGATTCAATCCGTTGTGATACACCTATATGATTGCCATATGGCATCAGCACCAAATAACGCGAAGGAATCGACAGATCGGTAGACAGGCGTGCGCCTTTGGTACCGAGCATATCTTTCATCACCTGAACCGTGAGGACTTGTCCCGGTTGAAGCAGCTCAAAAACATTCGGCGTCGGTTGATTGCGGGGCCAGACCATATCATTGATATGTAAAAACGCAGTACGAGAAAGTCCGATATCCACGAAAGCAGCCTGCATGCCGGGTAAGACCCGCACCACTTTTCCTTTATAGACATTCCCTACCAGGCCACGCTTGGCCGTACGCTCGACAAACAGTTCATTGACCGTGCCGTTTTCAATTAACGCGACCCGACATTCCATCGGCGTGACGTTAATCAACAACTCGTCAGACATAACTACACTCAAAACATTATAAGAATTCTTTTCAGCAGTTAATTTAGTGCCTTAACCGTCTGTAATAACTGTACTGTCTCATATAAAGGCAAGCCAACCACATTGGAATAACTGCCCTGTATTTTTGGAATATAACGTGCTGCAATTCCTTGAATTGCATAAGCCCCTGCTTTACCCAGTGGCTCACCTGTCGCCCAGTAACTTTCCATATCTGCAGCGCTCAGGATTTGAAATTCGACCTGTGTGCGTACCACTATACTGTATTTTTCATGCTTTGTACGAACACAGACACCGCTATATACATCATGCCACCGACCGGAGATTTTTGTCCACATTTCAATCGCATGTTGTTTGGATTCAGGCTTGCCCAAAATCTCCTGATCCACCCCTAGACTGGTATCCGCAGCGATGATGATGGCATCCGGATAACGCTCGGCCACGGCATCCGCTTTGGCTCTTGCCAGACGTTCAACATAGGCTGCGACCGACTCGCCTGCTTGTACTGATTCGTCAATTTCTGGGCTGTAAATATCGAAGCTCAGCCCGAGTTGCTGTAACAACTCGCGGCGCTGGGGTGAGCTCGAAGCGAGAATTATACGCGCCATTTTTTGAGCACATAATAAATAGCAGGCCAAACCAGAATACTGGTCAGCATCGGAATCCAGTGCCTTGCATAAGAAAATTGCACGCCAGCCACAATCTGGGAAAAAAAGATCATTAGCAGATGCGCGACAATCGCCAGCCCCATAATCACCCAGAGATTATTAAAGGTCAGAATACGGCGCTCACGGGTTAGAAAGCGGGCTAAAAAGGCAATAATGATAAAGCTCAGCGCATTCAGACCCAAAGGTGCATCCAGCAGCAGATCAATAAAAATACCGGTACCAAAGGCAAACCAGATCCCACACCAGGTCGGCTGGCACAGCACCCAGAAAAGCATGATCATCAGCATAAACAGCGGACGCCAGCCCGAGAGATTATAGGAAAGTGGATAGACCATTAAAATAGAAGCCACAATCACCGAAATGACAATAGCCATTAAAGGATCACGATGCTTTCTGGATTTCATCTTAGCGATTGACATGCGGTTGCTCCATCGCTAATGAATCGGAAAATAACACCACCACATGATGTCCACCAGCCAGTTGGGCTGCAGGCGTGACATCAATCTGGGCAAATTCACCGGAATTATGCCGTTGTACTTTAGACACCTGCCCCACCAGATAACCTGCCGGGAAATGTTGTCCCAAGCCCGAACTATAGACTTTTTCACCAACCTTGATATTGGCACTGGTCGGTACATATTCCATTTTTAAACGTCCCAGATCACCTGTGCCCGAAACAATGGCACGCATACCGGTATGTTCCAGGCGCACTGACAGTGAATGTTCTTTATCGGACAACAGCATGACCCGGCTACTATGCGGATAGACATTGATAATCTGTCCCATGATACCCTTGTCATCCAGTACCGTTTGCCCGACTTTCAGCTCGTTATTTGAACCCCGGTTGATCACGATAATATGCCGTAATGGATCGGCATCGGTACCAATCACTTCGGCAATTTCAATACGCCCATCAATGATCAGCGGCGTGTCCAATAGACCGCGCAAACGGGTATTTTCAGCAGAAAGTTCAGAGATTTTTTGTAAGCGTACCTGTGCCTGTAACAGCTCGGCCTGCATCGCGGTATTTTCCCGACGCAATTGAGCTTCAGACTTGGTTTGTTGATTCAACCACTCTCGCGACAATACCGGATAGCTGGCCACCGCATAAATAGGATTATAAGCAGCGTACAGGACATCCCTTGCAGGTTGAACAACATGCGGCATGCGCCAATCAAAGAAAAGCACCACCAAGCATGTTACCAATGCAATGATAAAAGAGCGAAAAGATGGCGGTTGTCGAGAAAACAGATGTGCTTGCACCCGCCGGATCCTTTTCTTAGCCTACGAATAACATGTCATGATTTGGGTTGTCGAAAAATTCGAGTACCTTGCCGCCACCACGTGTCACGCATGATAGTGGATCTTCTGCCACCACCACCGGCAGGCCAGTTTCTTTGGCAAGCAGCTTGTCCAGGTTACGCAGTAATGCACCACCACCAGTTAACACGATACCACGTTCAGCGATGTCCGAAGAAAGCTCAGGAGGGGTATGTTCTAAAGCAGATTTCACAGCAGACACGATGTTTTGCAATGGATCAGAAATCGCTTGGGTCACTTCGTCTGAATTGACCACAATCGCGCGAGGCACACCTTCTGCGAGGTTACGACCACGAACTTCAATTTCCAGCGGTTTAGCACCTTCATCAGGCAAAGCCATACCGACTTCTTTTTTGATCACTTCAGCCGTAGTTTCACCGATCACACAGCCATGCGCTTTACGCACGTAGTTAATGATCTGTTCATCAAAGACATCACCGCCGATACGTAAAGAATCGGCATAAACACAACCTTGTAGGGAAATGATTGCAATTTCAGTCGTACCACCACCAACATCGACGACCATCGAACCACAGGCCTGCTCAACTGGCATCCCTGCACCAATCGCTGCTGCCATTGGCTCTTCGATTAAACGCACATCACGTGCGCCCGCATTAAACACGGCTTCACGAATGGCGCGGCGCTCAACCAGAGTCGACTTACATGGCACACAAACCACGACACGCGGTGCTGGAGTAAATAAACGGTTTTCATGTACTTTGCGAATAAACTGATTCAGCATGGTCTCAGTGACTTCAAAATCCGCAATCACCCCGTCTTTCATGGGACGGATCGCTGAGATATTGGCTGGGGTACGACCTAGCATTTGCTTCGCTTCAAGACCGACTGCCGCAACAATTTTATGTGAACCACTATGACGGATGGCTACAACCGTTGGTTCATTTAATATAATGCCTCGTCCTGGCGCATAAATAAGTGTATTTGCTGTACCTAAATCAATGGCAAGATCGGGCGAAAACAAGCCTATTAGTCGTTTTAGAATCACGGGGACGTTCTCAGTTAAACTTTATATGGACGCAAGGTGGCCACTTTAACTAAATGTGATGATTTGGACAAGTCAATCGCTTATCATAACGCATGATAATTTGAATTTTTTTAATACTGATTAGGTAATATTATGTCTACATCGGATGCACAGCATTCTGCAGATTTAAGTGCAGAAACAGTTTCAGCTATTGCCAACCTTGCACGGTTATCTCTCAATGATACGCAATCTGCTGAATATGCTCAAAGTTTAAATAAAATTTTAGGCATGATGGAAACCCTGAAAGGCATCAATACCGATGGTGTTGAACCCCTGAAAAGCCCTTTCGACCACCCTCAGCCGCTACGTGATGATGTGGTTACCGAAACCAATCATCGTGAGCAATACCAGGCAGTTGCACCAGCTGTTCAGGATGGCTTGTACCTCGTACCGCGCGTGATTGAGTAATTACTACCCAGTTCATTCTTTTTATTAAATTAAACGTAAAGAATTATTTCTCATGACAGATTTACATCGCTTATCCATTCGTGAACTTAGTGAAGGTCTGGCAAATGCCCAGTTTTCATCTCGCGAATTGACTGAACATTACTTAAAACGCATTGCAAAAATTGATGCACAGGTTAAGGCTTATGTGACGGTGACTGCTGAACAGGCGTTGGCTGAAGCTGATGCTGCCGATGCTGCAATCAAAGCTGGCAATGCCTCTGCCCTGACTGGTGTGCCAGTTGCCCACAAAGACATTTTCTGTACCCAAGGCATTAAAACCACTGCCGGTTCAAAAATGCTGGACAATTTTATCTCTCCTTACGACGCAACCGTTGTAGCGAAAGGTAAAGCTGCGGGCCTGGTCACTTTGGGTAAAGTGAACATGGACGAATTCGCGATGGGTTCGACCTCTGAGAACTCATATTACGGCGCAACTGCCAACCCTTGGAACCTGGGCCATGTCCCTGGTGGTTCTTCAGGCGGTTCTGCAGCAGCTGTGGCAGCGGATTTGGCACCATTTGCAACTGGTACTGACACCGGTGGTTCAATCCGTCAACCTGCATCATTCTGTGGTCTGACCGGTCTTAAACCGACTTACGGTCGTGTATCGCGCTTCGGTATGATTGCCTATGCATCATCACTAGACCAAGGTGGTCCAATGGCACGTTCTGCAGAAGACTGTGCTTACCTGATGAATGTCATGGCCGGTCATGATGCCAAAGATTCAACTTCAATGGATCAAGTGGTAGATAACTATGTCGCGAACCTGAACGCTACCTCAGTAAAAGGTTTACGCATTGGTATTCCAAAACAGTATTTTAATGTTGCTGGCCTAGCTGAAGATGTTAAAGCACGTGTCGAAGAATCACTTAAAAAGTTAGAAGAAATGGGCGCTACGCTTGTTGAGATCGACCTCAACATGACTGAAAGCTATGTTCCGACTTATTACCTGATCGCACCTGCCGAAGCTTCTTCGAACCTATCACGTTTTGATGGCGTACGTTATGGCTATCGCGCAGAAAATCCTGTGGACCTGATGGACCTGTACAAGCGTTCACGTTCAGAAGGTTTTGGTGCAGAAGTGCAACGCCGTATCCTGATTGGTACGTATGCCCTATCTGCAGGTTATTACGATGCTTACTATGTAAAAGCACAGAAAGTACGTCGCCTGATCCAGCAAGATTTCCTTAAAGCATTTGAATCGGTCGATGTCATTGCAGCACCTTCTGCGCCAACGACTGCCTATAAAATTGGTGCAGATTTAACGCCAGTTGAAATGTACCTGGGCGATATTTACACGCTTGCGGTAAATCTGGCAGGTCTTCCTGCGATTAACGCGCCTGTCGGTTTTGACCAAAATAACTTGCCAGTTGGCTTACAGCTGATTGGTAATTACTGGTCAGAATCTCAATTGTTGTCTGTGGTACACCAGTATCAACAGGCCACCGATTGGCATACAAAACGCGCTGCAATTGCTGAGGAGAACGCATAATGGCTCAAGCTCAAAAATCGGCTAAACCAAAATCCAACCTGATTGATGGTTGGGAAGTCGTTATTGGTATCGAGATTCACACTCAGCTTGCCACCAATACCAAAATTTTTTCAGGTTCATCGACTGTTTTCGGTAATGATCCAAACACGCAAGCCAGCCTGGTTGATTTGGCTATGCCGGGCGTATTACCGGTATTAAACAAAGAAGTGGTTGATCTTGCGATTCGCTTTGGTCTGGGTATCGATGCTTACATCGATCAGGCGTCTGTATTTGCGCGTAAAAACTACTTCTATCCGGACTCTCCAAAAGGCTATCAGATCAGCCAGATGGACAACCCGATTGTGGGCTTGGGTCATATCGACATCCAGCTTGAAGATGGCACGGTTAAACGCATTGGCGTAACCCGTGCGCACCTTGAGGAAGATGCAGGTAAATCGATTCATGACCAGTTCGAAGGTATGTCAGGCATTGACTTGAACCGTGCCGGTACGCCGCTGCTTGAAATCGTTTCTGAACCGGATATGCGTTCGGTTGAAGAAGCGGTTGCTTATATCAAGGCAATTCACACTTTAGTGCGCTGGTTAGGTATTTCTGACGGTAACATGGCGGAGGGTTCGTTCCGTTGTGACTGTAACGTGTCGTTACGTCGTCCGGGTCAACCGTTTGGTACACGTTGTGAATTGAAAAACCTGAACTCATTCCGTTTCATTGAACAAGCGATCAATGTTGAAATTGAACGTCAAATGGAAATTCTGGACTGGGATGGCACCATTGATCAGGAAACGCGTCTGTTCGACCCTGTGAAAATGGAAACGCGTTCAATGCGTTCTAAAGAAGAAGCGAACGATTACCGCTACTTCCCGGATCCTGACTTGTTGCCTGTGGTGATTCCAGATGCGCAAATCGAAGCGATTAAAGCGCAAATGCCTGAGCTGCCTGCTGCTCGTCGTGCGCGTTTCGTGGCTGACTTCGGTGTGACTGAGTATGATGCTCACGTACTGACCCTGACTCGTGAAATGTCAGAGTTTTACGAAGATGTGGTAAAAGCTGCTGGCGGCGCTGCACAAGGTAAAATTGCTGCAAACTGGGTAATGGGTGAATTCTCCGGTGCTTTAAACAAAGCTGGCCTAGACCTTGCCGACTCTCCTGTGTCGAGTGAGAAATTGGGCGGTATGATTGCGCGTATTGTCGACAACACTATTAGCGGTAAGATCGCGAAACAAGTGTTCGGCTTTATGTGGGAAGAAGGCAAAACTGCGGACGAAATCATTGCGGAAAAAGGCTTGAAACAGGAAACTGATACAGGCGCGATTGAAGCAATCATTAAAGAAGTGCTTGCTGCTAACGAGAAGATGGTTGAAGAGTATAAATCTGGTAAAGAGAAAGCTTTCAACGGTCTAGTTGGTCAAGTGATGAAAGCATCACGTGGTAAGGCTAACCCTGCTCAAGTGAATGAATTGATGAAGAAATTGATTGGTTAAGGCTGATTGATTTTGGAATAAAAAAACCCGCTTTAGAGCGGGTTTTTTCTTAAAGATATGCTTCTTTTAATAGAATATTTAAATAATCATAAAAATCATTTAGTCTTTTATAAATGACTTCTTTTTCATAGTCTGAAAAAACTTCTTTTAAATTGGGATTTCGATCTAAATTTATTTTTACACAGATGTTAGTAGGACTTATTAAGAAGATTCTTTTCAAAATTACTGTATTATCATCCTGATCCTTTTCATCTTCTTGCTTATCAATAGTAGCATTACCAATCCAACAAAACCTGAGTTGCATTGCTGCTGATTCAAGTTTTGTGATTATGTCCAATGTTGAGTTATTCAACTCATATAATTTTTTAATTTCATTACTGTCAACCCCTATATAAAAACCATCAGTTTCTAAAATTTTCATAATTTCCCAACGATAGTTTTCAAATTCATCAGACCATTTTTTCTCATTCGCTTTAAAAACAGCATCTTCTCGATTTCGAAGATTTTCAGCATTATCACTTAACCTATATTTCGCTGTAATTTCTCTTTGTTTGGATACGATGTTCTTTAATTCACCTAACATTTTTATTTTAGAGGTTTCAAATAACTGTCTTTTCCATAAATCAAATCCCAGTAAAACCGCAATAGGTGCCATAAATGCCCCAACACCTAAAAATATAGAAATAAGATCATATCTCGACCATTTAGCTACATCCTTACTATTTAACCCAAGATCTTCAGGATACAAACTACCTAAATAAAAATAGAGAATAGTTAATGCTAAAGTTAAAAAAATGTAGACTACAATAAAAATAGCAATTTTTTGCAAGAGCTTTTTAGGAAAAAACATACACCATACGAACCAGATTAAGTAAATTAGATCAGCAACTAAACATGTAAAATAATAAAGATATTTATTTGAAAAAAGTTCCAATTACAAATTTCCCCTCATTTAAATCTAAGAGCATAAACATCTAATTATTAGAGTAATTTTATATTATACGATTTAAAAATCCGCTTGTAATGTAAAAAATCTAGTTTAATCAAAGATCTTTTTTTCAAAAATAACTTTAACTTAAGAATGAAATACACCTAACCAAAACAACATATCCATCAAAAAAGTATCCTCAATTGCCAAACTTGAAGACTTAGGACGTATTCAGCTTTCAAAGTCTTTATTTATGCGTGACTTCCTCTATAGCGAAATCGCCAACTGGTACGGTGTACCCAACTTCCCCGATCATCCTGACATTGCTATTCGTACAGGTACGGAACTCTGTCAACAACTACTCGAACCACTCCAAGACAAGTTTGGACGTATCGCGATTCGTTCAGCCTATTGCTCGCCAAGCGTCAACCAACTCGGCAACGAAAAAGGACATAACTGCGCAAGTAACGAGAAAAACTTTGCCAGCCACATTTGGGACTATCCCGATGCAAAAGGTTATGGGGCAACGGCGTGTATTGTCATTCCATCATTTTTAGCACTGTATGAAAAAGATCAAGCCAATTGGCAAAAACTCGTCTTTTGGATTCATAATAATTTGAATTAAAACCACCTACAATTTTTCCCAAAACTTTGTGCATTTAATATTGGTTGGCATGAACAACCTGCACGCGAAATTTATAGTTATATTCAACCCAAAGGCTATTTGCTGCGTGGTGAAGCTGTGAATAAAGAATTTGAGAAATTTTATCCTGATTTATTGTAATCATTAATCCCCCCAAATCCCCCTTTTTCAAAGGAGGACTTGCCACGTCATCAATTGATACGCGTGGTTCCCTCTCCTGAGCAAGTTTTAAAGCACTGCTTTAAAATGAAGCGCAAGAAAGGATGAAGGCTAGGGAGAGGATTTTTTTAAATTAATACTCTTCTCTTAAATTTTCTAATTCAGTCGCACGTGCGGCAGTCGCTTCCATGTAACAACTATTGCTATTTACAGTTGCAATCGTCCCTCCATTCGGGTCGGCATAAAAATCGCAATTGGCATCACGATAGCGAATCCAGAGACGCTGAACCTCTTGAAGCTGTTTTTTACGGTTTGCATTCAGCGATGCCATCGTCTGTTTATAGGCATTATTTAACCGTGTATCTTGGCGATCTGTTTCGGCCGCAATACAATCCAGCATATTTACAGTAACGCCACCTGAGCGATCCATACAATTTGAGTATTGCCGACTCAAATCATTGTCCCCTGCGTACAGCGCAGGAGGAAGTATAAACATACTTAAACCCAATAAAGCAGTGCGTTTGAACATAACAACCCCTATCTTTTCATTTATGTTATTCATAATAAATACCATAATTGAACCCTGGCACGCATGCATTCAATCAGTTATTTCCCTCTTAACTCACCCAACTTATTCCACACATCCGGTGTCAAGAAAGTGACCACCAGTTTATTTAAATCCACATAACGCAGCACACCTTTAAGCTGACTTTTCACTTCAGGATTTTCTAAAATTTCCTCACCGGTAATCCGTCCAAGTTCCTGAAAACTGTCACCCACCGCTTGTACGCCTTCCGCAGCAATTACCGCTTTGGTCTGTGCAGAACATTGCTCTACCAATATACGCTGCAATACTTGGGCTAAATTTTTATCCAGCTGGATTCTTTGTGCTTCATTCACATTACTGAATTTCTTCAATTCCGGATGTGCAGATAAGGCAACAAAGGTCCATTGCAGCACCGTTGTTTTATCTGCTGCCGTGGTGGATTTCACCAGACAGTTACTCAGCTGCTCGACGGTTGGCCCCGCAATAGCCATTTGGGTGGTAGCCATCAAGGCCATTGCCATTAATCCCCACCGAATTTTAGCTGTAAATCTGCGACGGATAACCTCAGTTTGGCGTGACATAAGCGAATCTCTTTTTTAACAATCAGCTACTTTGTATCATAGACTCGCACCTTGCCCGTGTTATTACTCTGTAATTTATGGCAATACACAAGCCACGGGCAAAAGACCGATATCTGATTAGGTGTATTGAGTGTAAATGTGAGTTTGAGATTAGAAATCCCCGTCTCTGTTCAGCATTTTTTAAGACGCCACTTTAAAAAAAAGGCGAGTGAAAGCATCCTCAGAATGTATTTTAAGGATTCTCGAAAGAGGATGGATTAAGAAGGAAAAAATAGTCCTACTTCACCTGCCTGAGCATATTCTTTGCTCCGGCATGATTATAATTATTGGCCAGGTTTTGCAAAATTTTTACCGCCTGACCTTTGGCATTGGAAAAACGGCTGCTATAACTCGGCACACTGGTTAAACAGCGTGCAACCAGCATCCCTGATTCAGTATAGACACGTGTTCCCTCTGTGCCCTGCAATTTGCCATAGTTATAGGCACGCTGGGCGTTGTTACATGCATTATTCAGATTCTTGCCACTGTTAATATCACGTCGCGCTGCCACATAAATCTTCATCTGATTTTGTTGCGGTGTTTCTGCTACCGCAGCTCGAGCTGATGCCGCTGCTAGCTGCTTTTTCTCTGCTTCTTTTTTCTCTAACTCTTTTCTTTCTAATTCCTTTCGCTCTAATTCTTTCTTCTCCAGTTCTTTACGTGCTGATTCCTTCAGCTCATTTGTCGTCTTTGCGGCAGGAGTCTTAGGAGGAGTCGTAGTTTTTATCGATGCAGGTTTGGTTTGCTCCAAAGCAACCCTGGCTTTAGTTGGACGATAAAAGTTTTTTGCTTGAGAAGGACTCATGACCTGGGTGAATAGTCGAACACTACGTGTCTGGCTAGATTTATCAACTTGTCGTTCAGAAGTTGGCTCAATCGAGACAATCCAGCTTTCAGTCAGGTCATCCATACGACACTGATAGGCACCACTACCTTGTACAACACCCCGATTGGCACTCAGGCGTTTACGCTGGGCAACATCTGCCACTGCACTAAAATTACTTTTATACAGCAGTGAAAATTTACCACCCTGTTCATGACAATATTGCGTCAGTATCGAACGCGGATACATGGCCTGAGTCGTGTTATTTTTCTGAGCTTGTCCCCAAAGATAAACATAATCTTTTGCACTACCATCACGTTGATTCAAAGCCCGTTTGGCAATTAGTTCTTCCGGACTGGCAAAAGGATGTAACACCTCTGATTTCAACCGATTCACGCTATTACATCCAGCTAAAGCTGCTGCCCCTATTATTAGAATTATTACTTTTAGCTTCACAGCAAATATCTCAACCCCAAAATCCCGTATAACATAGCTTAAATAGCACAAAACAACAAACACAAGATATTGATAACTATAATATTTAAATGGTAAAAAGGCACATATCAGCCTCAACTTTGCTGATTATGCCAAGCTTCATGTGATAAAAATTGACACAAGTATCATTTTTAAGCCAGATCAAATAACAAACAATTTCATTCAGGACTCAAGAAAAAGATAGAAAAAACACATAAAAAACCGAAGAAGGCGGTGAGTCCTTCTCCGGCGGCTTATTCAGGGAACGCTACAGACCTTTATTATAATGGGTAATAAATTTACCTTTTATCCGCTATAACATTGCCTGAACAAGATCAGCATAAGAATAATTTCCTCAACGTACATTTGTTATTTTTATACGTCAAACCACCGGAAATTAAACGCCATCTTGGCTGGCCCTTAGGATTTTAGACAAGAAAAAAATATCTGAATACCCCAATATTGGGAGGTTCTGACACGATTTACCCAAGTCATCTGACCAACGGTCAGATCGATATTTTCCATTGGATTTTGTAAATTAACTCGCCCTAAAAAAAGCCAAACCTAAAACTGTTTGGCTAATAAAGCAGGATAATAATATGAGAAAAAATTAATCAATATGTGATTCAAATGCTTTCAACCGTTTATAGATCGACATCAGTTCAATAATCGTCGGCCAAGACAGAATCAGATACTGGAAAGATTCCCGTACTTTGCCAAATACATTCAGGATTTGCATCATCAAACCAAGAGTAATTGCCCCTGCTGCAATACTTGGAAACAGAATAAATAATCCGTAAATATTGTCTAACTGCAAGTACCAGATCCGAACCATGTTGAAATAAGCATAGTGAAAATACAACCGGAAATAATTCCAGCGTACCCGGCTAAACAGTTCTTGTAATGTCAGCGGATGTGCGCGATCAGCATAGTCTTCGCCATAGACCAGCTCTTTACGATAGGCTGCCTCAACTTTCTGGTTATTGAACTCCAGTCCGGGCAATTTCATTCCCACGACCATTAAAATGACCGTACCCAATACCGCCCAGCCGATCGAGGCCCACATTAAAGCATGCGGTATTTCCCCTACAATCGGTAAAACTTTCACATGACTAGAGAGCTGATATAAGATCGGCAGGAATGCCATCAGCAACATCAGCGCTTCGATCAAGGAAACACTTAACTGCTCCGTGGTTTTGGCAAAGCGCATGGTATCTTCCTGGATACGTTGTGATGCACCTTCAATATGACGTAACTGCTCCCAATGTGCGGTGTAATAATCATTCATCGCGGTACGCCAGCGGAAGACATAATGGCTGACAAAAAACAGGTTAAATACCGCTAAAGTGACATAAACCATCGCAATATAAATAAAGGTTAATGCGCCTTGATACAGCAATGAAACATCCCCACCACCCTTAGTGAGCATTTGTTGAATCTGATCATAAAACGGGCTATACCATTCGTTTAATACGACATTGACCTGTACCCCGAACCAGATATTAAACAGAATAAATGCCGAGCCCCAGACCGACCAGCGCTGCCATCGGTGTCTGGCTTTCCATTGCCAGAACAGCGCAAATATCGTAGTTGCAATGAAATACCAGAGATAGAACCAGATAAATTGAGCTGACCAGAAACGCCCGATACCGATTGTAAGCTTTTCATCAAAATAACCTTCAGGAAAACCCAGATAGGTTCCCCATCCTGATCCGCCACTATGCCAAAGCACAAGATTAATGATAAACCACAAAATCAGGCTGCTAAAAAACCAGACGGGTTGCGGGAAAAATGACTTAAACATGCCGACCCAATTCTCCTTATATCTCTTGGTCATTCAAATGACGCATAGTTTATTCTTATTTTAGATTTTTACTGTTATAAAGCATTAATTTTCAATTTAGTGTAAAAAAGGATAGAAAGATATCGAGTCTATAGAAACTTATTTTTATCATTCAGCTCTGCGTTATGATTTTCCTTATATTCTCGATTTTTATCATTCAGCCGAGCGATATCAAAAAACAGAAAAATCATCATGTTTTTGACCTTTCGTTATTTTGATAGACTTTTTTATGCTTGTTATCTGTCGGGTTTATGTAAAAGAACTTCATGCTTCTGAGCACTGCGAGTATAGGATGAAAATCAGGCATACTGCATGTCTTCTAGGTATCTTTTATCTAAATAGAGCACCTCTCCCTATTTGAATAAGTCATTGATCAAGTTCTCAGTTTTTGAAGAAACAGTTAAATTTTCAAAAATCATGCTATGATTTAATTATCGAAAAGTAATCTTATTTTGGAAAAAACTATGGAAAGTTCAGTAATTGAATTACTTAAACCGGTGACTCTACAAAAAGAAAACTGCGACCCTATTATTTTTGAAGCAGGTACTGTTTTGAAAGTGGTGATGCAGACTCCAACCAGTCTTCTGGTCAGTAATGATGATGATTTTAACTTTACCATTCCTCTAAAAGACGAAAATGAAGTGTGGCGAGAAATCTGAGTATTTTTCTCTTATGCAAATAGATGGGTTGTATCTGAGTTGGGTTTCTTAACTTATAGGATACGACCCTTAGCTTTTCTCCACTTTGATTGCTCTTTTATTATTTTTTCAAAAAATTATTTCTTTCCTCTTCTGTCATCATTTACTGATTTTAAATTGGCTCATATCCATTTGAGCAAAAAATTCTGTTTAATTGAAACATCATTTAGTTTTGTAACCTATGTAAGATCACTAATGATCTGTTTTCGGTCTTTTGTATCTACTCTGTCCTTGCGATGACACCTTTACATCTCTTCTCTCTGTTTAGCTCAACTTCATCTAATACCTACGCTTCGATTCAAAAAAAGAATATTCAAGTTATTTTCAGAGTTTAGTCATAGAACTGGCGTTCATCTTTCTTCGATTTTTTATCCTCTGATAAAATTTATCAATAAGAATTAAAAAATAATCTGAGATGCTAAATTAAGAGGCTGTTTAAATTGTATAGCTCTGCAATTGGTCCCAAGAAAATTTGATAATACGAAATTTCCCTCTAGCCAATATTAGTATTTTTTCTTTTAAGACAGCTTAGCTAATTTTAAAAATTATTAATTTTCATAAACTTAAGTTAAATATTTTAATTATATATACCTGATTTATAAATTTATTTAGATTATTCTATTTAAAAAGATCTCAAAATTACATCTCCCCATATATTTAAAAAATAAAATACAAATTAATAATAAATACTATATTCTGAAAAATTAATTACAAAATACACATTCAAAAATAAAGATTAAATAATAAATCTTATTATGTAAAATCCTGAAAAACAATCAATCCAAGAAAATCTTAAAATATAAAATCCTCATAATTTATTTTTAAAATTTATTAACAATACTGGATTTCTACCAAAATATTTCTAAATCTTACAAAGTAACTGTACTTGTTAAAAGTGTTTCGTTTCTGCACTTAAAGCCAGTCTGTTAAATGAAATATGTTATAAATTTAATCAAAGCAATGACCATTCAGGTAATTCTAACTTTTAAATCAATTTAACTTCAGAGGCTTAGGTAGTATTTATGTCGACTCTAAAAGAAGATCAAGACCTAGAAGATTCACTTGCTACATCTTCTTATATATTACCTCAAGTGATTTTAAATCAGCTCAAACCTATCATTTATTCTCACAAACTTGTTTTATTTCTTGATATTGATGGAACCATTTCTGAATTCCACCCAGATCCAGCAAAAAGTATAATTAAGAGCGGAACCTTAAATACCTTAAAAGAGTTACAACAATATATTCAGCTAATATTAGTGACCGGTCGCTCAATTGCACAAGCCCAAAAAATTATTTATCCATTTGACTGGAATATTGCCGGTTCTCACGGTCTGGAATTAAGCTATCAATCGCGTTTAAGCAAGTTAATTGATTTAAATCCTGAACAGTTTGAATTATTAAAAAATTATATTACAGAACATAGTAATAATATTCCTCAGACTCGAATAGAAATTAAAGACTATTCAGTCGCCCTGCATTTTCGTGAACATCCCTATTTAGAGCATCAAGTGCATGCATTTGCCTTGAATTGTCTTACTCATTTTCAGGATTTTGAACTTAAGGCTGGAAAGTTTGTATTTGAACTGGTGCCCAAAGGTGCAAATAAAGGTTCAGCCATCCAACAAATCATTCAGCAATATCACTTAAGTGATCATTACCCCATTTTTATCGGAGATGACCTGACCGACGAAGCCGGTTTTCAAGTCATCAACACATTCAAAGGCTGCTCTATCAAAGTCGGTACAGGCAACACCGTGGCACAACATCGCCTCGAAAACGTGACTCAAGTACAGGCTTTTCTAGCGGAATTCTTAGAAATATTGAAAGCACAACAACAATTATTATTGGAGAAATTACATGTCGAAACTCATAGTGTTATCAAATCGTGTAAATCTACCTAAGTCAGACAATACACAGGCAGGTGGATTAGCGGTGGCATTGCAGGATGCTTTGCAGGATATAGGCGGTATCTGGGTTGGCTGGAATGGATCCCGAGTTGACCAGATGAAAGAGCAGAAGTTTCAAATCCTGAAGCATCAAAATGTTGAATATCACACGAGTCCATTGACTGAATCCCAATATCAAGGTTTTTATTGTGGTTTTGCCAACAATGCATTATGGCCACTGATGCACGATCAGCATCAACTTGTAGATTATCAGCCGCAGGATTTTAAGATCTATCAGGATGTCAATTTACGCTTTGCCAAGCACCTGAAACAGGTAGCATCTCCACATGATATTATCTGGATCCATGATTATCATTTTTTAAGCGTGGCGCATTATTGCCGTAAACTGGGCATGCGTAACCGTATTGGCTTTTTCCTGCATATTCCCTTTCCTGAACTAAGGCTCTGGCAGACTTTAGCCGCCCATCGCGATCTGGCACATCATTTGGCCAACTACGATGTACTGGGTTTACAGACCTCTCGCGATCAGGAAAACTGTTTAAATTTCCTTGAACAAACCTTAAAAGTGCAGCATCGTCACAATGAAATCCTGAATTATCAATCTCGAAAGATTCATGTGAAATGCTATCCGATTGGTGTGCATCCTGTGCAACTACAGAATCAGGCCTCAGATAGTCATCTGGAAAAGCTTCCCTTTGATCTGGAGACAGTGCAGCCTTATAAAACCATCATTTCAGTTGACCGGATTGATTATAGTAAAGGCTTATTGGAGAAAATCGGATCGTTGCAGAGCTTGCTGGAAGATCAACCGGAGTTTAAAAATCAATTCCAGCAATTACAAATTGCCTGCCCATGCCGACTGGATGTAAAAACCTATAAGAACCTGTATACGCAATTTAAATCTGCCGTGCATGAACTCAATAGCCAGCATGGCACAGCGGACTGGTTACCTTTCGATTGCAGCTATGATACTTTGGGCCATGAGGCATTGATGCAACTATATCGTAAGGCAGATATTTGCTGGGTAAATTCGATCCGGGATGGTATGAATCTGGTCGCCAAGGAATATATTGCTGCACAGGATCCTTTAGATCCGGGTGTCTTGATTCTATCTAAATATGCCGGTGCTGCTGAACAAATGAAAGAAGCCTTACTGGTCGATCCTTATGAGCATGACAGTATGGCTAAAGCTTTGAAGAAGGCGCTGCGCATGTCTAAATCAGAACGTTTAGAGCGCTATCGTTATTTAAGCCAAGGCTTGAAAAATTTCGATATTATTCGCTGGCGTGATCAGTTTATTACTGACCTGAAAAACTCACAAAGCTTGCGGATCTATCGTCCGGTGGCTGCAGGAGTTTCAAACCAGTTCAGTATGCATGCCTAAATTTTTAAGTAAAAAAAAACACCAGCATTAAGCTGGTGTTTCGTTTTGAAGAGGAGCCACAATCTCTTCGCTTTGTTGTACTTCGCTTGGGTCTGCAGTGAGATGATTCAAAATCACAATACTCAATAGACCAATCGCAATGACGCTAAATACTAAGCTCAATCCGATGATTTCACTGCCGAAGCCGACCAATGCTGGCCCAATCAACGAACCTGTATAAGCAAATACCGATACATAAGACAATGCCACATGTGAAGCCAAAGTTTTCTGACGTCCTGCACGGGAAAACATCAGCGGTACAATGTTGGCACTACCTAAACCTAAAATCGCATAGCCGACCAACACCACTTGCCAGACTGGCGCAAAGACTACGGTTAATAAACCGGTTGCAGCCAAGAGTGCGCTTAACAGAATCGTATTTTTTTCACCAAACTGCTGAATAATCAGGTGTCCACTAAAACGCCCCAGTACCATCAAACCAGCAAAGAAACTATAAGCCAGACCGGTTTGCGCCGCAGGCAGGCTGAACTCAGTAGCAAGATAAATACCACTCCAGTCCATAGCTGCACCTTCCGAAAGGAAAGCCACAAAACAGATCAGACCAATACCTAAAATTGCCCAGGTCGGTGCTGCTTTTTTCGCAGGTTGTTCTGATGATGTTTCTTCTACCGCCGTTTTTGGCTCAGCGCCCAAGCTCAAAGGAACAGCAAATAAGGCAATAAGCAGCAAAATCACACTGACAATCACCGCACCAGTTAAAGGCGCCAAGCCAAAACCCATTAACATGGTCATGCCCAGTACGCCTGCCAGACCACCTAAACTACACACCCCATGAAAACCCGACATTAAACTTTTACCGAGTTTTTTCTCAATCTGTGCAGCCTGAATATTGACAGTCACGCCCAAAGCCCCGGCACTGGCACCAAAGAAAAACAGGCTGATGGCCATCATTAAATGATTCGGACTATAAGCCAGAGCAGGCAGAATGAACAAAAATGCACTGAGAATTACGGCTAAAACAGTACGGCAACCTAAGGCATTGGCCAGTCGGCCGGCCAGTGGCATCGCCAACATTGAACCAATCCCGGCACACAGCAATAACAGGCCAAAATCAGCATGATTTAATAACAGGCGCTGCTGTGCATATGGAATTAAGGGTGCCCAAGCCGCAGTACTAAAGCCCAAGCTAAAGAAGCATAACGCAGTCGCTATTTTCTGCCATAGATATGGTGATGGAGACTGAATTCGAGAAAGCAGTGTTTGATTGAACATTGTATTACCAAAAAAGAAGGCTCAGGCATCCATTACCGATCATCCATAGTAAAACCCCACAGACTTATAGCTAGAATGTATAAGTTTGCGGGGCTGAATTTGCGTGAATTATAAACAGAATAAATTTAAATGGAATAGTTTTTAGACACTAATTTTAAGATTTTTTACAAGTATCTGATTGTATAAAATTTATAGTTTTATGCTTTTATTTGCATAGGCTGATCGGTTTTTTCGCGGCCTGCTTAAGCTCAAGTTTTTGTAGAAAATGTGCAAAACCTGCAGCAATTTTTGAGCTAAGACGACTGCTAGTGGTGACTCTCAGCTGATTCGACCAGACAATCTGCGCGTCAGCTTTTTCTAAACGACGGATGAAATCGACATCTTCATGACAGTCCAGTTGCTGAAACCCATTGACCTGTATATAAGCCGAAGCTTTAAAACACAGGTTTGCGCCATGAACATGCCGATGTCCCATGCTGTCCTGATAATGTCGGAGATAAGCCTGACGGGTTTTCCGGCTTAAATGATCCCATTGATCCAGCTCGACCACACCACAAATCGCATCGGTGGGTTGATGCTGTAACATCATCTGAAACCAGTCACACTGTACGAATGAATCGGCATCGGTACAGCAAATCCAGTCACAGCCCTGCTCGATCATCTGCTGAATCCCCAAATGGCGTGCCTTGCCCACATTCCGGAAGTCGCAACTGATGGCTGGAATACCCATTTGCTGAACTTTAAGTGCGGTGCTATCGGTACAATGGTCCAGAACCACAAGAATCTGGATTTCAGGAAGATTTTCTATTGTTTTAAAATATTGAAAAAAATAAGTTTGTGCTGATTTTAAGGCTAACAGACAGCGTTCAATATAGGCTTCTTCATTACAGGCCGGAATCACCACACCGATTTTTTTCATCTTAAGCCCTCCTGCTCTGCTACGGATTGCGCTGAATTCAGCCAGAGATCTATCAAAAAATCGGAATCCTGCAAACTTAAACGATGGGAATAGTTTAAATGCGCTTTGAGATACTGATGGACATCTTCACCATTTAGGCTAAATCCCGAGATTGGCGCGCGCCAATGACAACTCAAGATACATCCGCCCGGTTCCAGTGCAGTATGCAACCATGTCAGCACCTGTTGCAGAGCAATCGGGTTCAGATAATATAAAATCTCACTGACGACAATGAGCTGAAATTTCTGTTTGGGCAAGTCATCTGGCACGACACGCTGTAACACCTGCACATGTGAATAATCTTGTAAACGCTGCTGCGCTAACTGGATCGCAGTATCATTGGCATCCAGACACATTAAGCTATTTGTCCGCTGTGCCAGTTCCTGACTGAAGATGCCGTTACTGCAACCAATTTCAATCGCAGAGTCAAATTGCAAGCTCGGCAAGACCGCCAGACAAATCTGCCGTTTGCGCTGTTCATACCAACGCTGTTCATATTGCCAGGGATCTCCCTGATTCAGTGCATATAACGCATCGAAATATTCCTGATCATAGGCTGCTTTACTGTTCATACAGATACACCTCCCAGGGCTGTAAAATACGTTGCAATGCCTGCTCTGGCAGAATCGGTGATTGTTCAATAGTAGGGTCAAGCTCGATCTGGCTCTTAAAACACCGCGCAGCTCGAGACTTATATTGTAATTCTTCCTCAGTTAATTTGAGTTGATGAGCGACGGTCCAGGGAATTCTGGTATCTCCAGGTGTTGCCCAATGCCATGCCCAAATCAAGACCTGAATACAGGGCAAATGAAGTTCAGTGGCCAGCTGCTGTGTGACCTGCCCCGTAATTTCATGATCTGGATGTCCATCATGAACAAATGTGCTAATTAACACATCATTCGGTTGCAGATAAGATTGCAGATGCTGTTGCAACACATCCCGCTGTTCGGCCACCTTGCCATCTTGAATATCTAAAGCGATCCGCAAGATATTCTGTTTTAAAGGTAACTCTTCTAAAGCTGCTCGCGTTTCAGCAGGACGAATCTGGTTCAACTCTTCGGGAGTATACAGACTAGAGCCGGGATGACTGGCTGTCCCATTGGTAACGGCAAAAAGTATGATCTGATAGCCAAGTTTGTCCAGACGCTGAATCAGGCCTCCACAGCCCAAAATTTCATCATCAGGATGAGGGGCAATGATGCAGACTCTGGCATCTAGAGGAATAACCTTAGGAATATCAAATTCCGGCATCTGTTGCAGGATCTGACAGGAACGCCATTCTTCAAGTCTTGTGCCTTCACCATGGATGACACGATCCCCTACAATCTCATGTCTTATAACGTCCATAATTGTTCCTCCTGTGCAGTCAGCTCGCCAATCCGCTCCAAGTCAAATGCAGCATGACTTTGACGAATAAATACCGGAAGATCTGCTGCAAGCCGAGCGAAATGCGGATGCTCACAATACGGCCCAGCACCAAGTGCCTTACCTACATGAGTTAGTACATTTAAGGCAGTCGCTTCCACCTGAGCACGTAGGCTACGAATCTTTAACTCATGTGCGTGTTGCGGTTGCTGATCAATCAATGCAGCAACTTGATAAAATAAGGACTGTGTCGCTAAAAGCTCCCGACTAATTTCACCGAGATACATGGCCTTATAGGCATGCGGTTTTAACAATACTGCCTGTCTTAAATATTCAGCCAAACGCACGGTTGCGCCATACCAGCACGCGGCCACACCTGCGGCGCCATGCCAGAATCCGGGCCGATCCAGATAGGCATTTGGAGCTGCGACTTTTTCCACCTCAACATGATCCAGTTCCAGCCGGGCAGTCAAGGTATGCTGCATGCCCACTGCCTGCCAGGCATCCTGATGATGCTGAATGCCTTCTTGCGACAAATCTAGAATCAGTAATTGTGAATATTGCTGCTCATCACGGTGAGTCAGCAGACCGTGTTGCACCCAGACCGATGCAGAACACCAAGGCTTAATTCCGCTTAGCTTTCCTGCTTGCAATGTTAAAGGTTTGGGGCCACCTTCTGCTGCCCATACTGCCCATAAGCCTTTTTGTTCTACCGGAATATTCAGTTCATGCAGAATAGCTAAAGCATCTAAATGCGATTCATAGAGTTTACCCAGACTCAGATTGCTGGCTGAAACCTGGCTGAGTATCTGCCAGCGTTTTAAGGTCGCTCCGGAAGCGGGATAAGGCACCTGTTCGGAAATCGCCACCAGTTCCATTAAAGTGTGCTGAATTTTTTCTTGTAGCTCCAGAGGAGAATTTTCAAATCTTTGTAATATTGAACCGAGGTTCATGCATGCGGTTCCTCATAAAATACGGATAATGTTGTTGTGTTTTTAAAGTCAGTTAATGAGAAAGCTTGCGCATTTGTTTTAAACGTGTGGTCAGCCCTAGTACCTTACGCCGTGCATTAATCTCTTCTTCATTGAAACAGAGTTGCTGCATTAGTTCAGCTAAAGGCAAATGATTATGTTCAATGAGATAAATGTCCTGTTCTCTGCTCCATTTGGCTTGCTGTGCTTGTGCTAACAACTTTTTGACGTCCGGTCTCACCATCTCTTCATCCATTTTGAAACCATGAGGATAGAAGCCGGAGCCTCTATCCTCTAACATAAATTGGATCGTTTAGGCAGGAATTGCTTCCGCAATCGCTTCACGCGCCCAGACACGATGGTTCAGGATCAAAGTCTTGAAGCTATCTTGTACTGCTTCAAACTGTCCGTTTGCCAGAGTTCCTTCATCGCTAACCAAGCGCAGATCCTCAATCAGCTTGCCTTTATCGCCCAGGAACACAATCGGTTTTAAATGCTTGTAGGCTTCCAGCAGATAATGAGTCGCCACACCGTCTTTCATTACCACATCGTAATTATCACCGTCAGCAATCACCACGGCATCATAGGCAATGGATGGTTCTGCTTTTTGCATACCATCGGAAGGAATCACCTCGCCTTGCTGACCCAGTACCGGGCCCGGTTTTGGGGTCAGTACATCGACCACAGCCCCTTCTGATTCTGCCCAAGCTTGAACAGCTTTGATACTGGCCTCATTGGCCTTGTCGTGCACCAATAGCGCAATTTTGCGTGCCTTAATATCTTCAGGTTTAAATGCCTCAAAAGATAAACGTGGTGAAACCTGCACCTCTGGCAATTTTGCCGCCTTTTTCTCTGCCGGAATTTCAATACCCAATTGGTCAGCAACCTGCTGTGCCAAGTCCAGATCGATATTGCAGAGCACTTCAAGTACTTCACGTTCACGAATATATTTGCGCTCCACCTTGCTCAGCTCGAAGACATAGGCATCGACAATATGCTTTTGCTCATGCGGCGTCTGGCTGCGATAGAAAAGACGAGGCTGACTAAAGTGATCACTGAATGATTCGCTACGCTGACGGATCTTGTGTCCATCAATACGTTCCTGATAGCTTTCAAAACCACCGCCTTGTGCTGCTGGCGGGGTTTCAGCCGGCCAGTTATTGTCAATCGAGTTCGGCTCATAACTGGCTTGACCAGTATGTACAATACGCTGATGTAAACCATCACGCTGGTTATTGTGGAATGGACAAACCGGCTTGTTGATTGGAATCTGGTGGAAATTTGGACCACCTAAACGGCTAAGCTGGGTATCGGTATAGGAAAACAGACGTGCTTGTAATAATGGATCATTGGTAAAATCCAGTCCTGGCACAATATGTCCCGGACAGAATGCTACCTGCTCGGTTTCACCGAAGAAATAATCAACATTACGGTTCAGTACCATTCTGCCAATCGGTGTCACCGGCACCAGTTCTTCCGGAATAATTTTGGTCGGATCCAGCAAGTCGAAGTCGTACTTCATTTCATCTTCTTCTGGAACGACCTGTACACCCAGTTCCCATTCCGGATAGTTACCGGAGGCAATCGCTTCATATAAGTCACGACGATGGAAATCCGGATCTTTACCCGCCAGTTTTTGTGCTTCATCCCAGACCAGTTGGGCTAGACCCTGTTTTGGCGTCCAGTGGAATTTAACAAAAACCGCTTTATTCTCGGCATTGATAAAACGGAAAGTATGTACACCAAAGCCTTGAATGGCTCTTAAATTACGCGGAATACCCCGATCCGACATGGCCCACATCACCGCATGTGCAGATTCAGGCACTAAAGAAACAAAATCCCAGAAAGTATCATGTGCAGATGCACCGGTAGGAATCTCGGTCTGAGGTTCAGGCTTAACCGCATGTACAAAATCCGGGAACTTGATCCCATCCTGAATAAAGAATACCGGCGCATCATTTGCCACTAGATCAAAGTTACCTTCATCCGTATAAAACTTGGTCGCAAAACCACGAATATCACGTACCGTATCTGCTGAACCACGCGGGCCCTGTACGGTAGAAAAACGCACAAATACTGGCGTTTGCACATTGGTATTGGTCAGGAAGCCTGCCTTGGTCAGTTTTTCATTACCCGGATAAGCCTCAAAATAGCCATGTGCGCCGACACCACGGGCATGCACAATACGTTCTGGAATTCGCTCATGGTCAAAATGGGTAATTTTTTCCCGGAGAATAAAATCTTCGATCAAGGTCGCACCGCGAACGCCTGCCTTGAGACTGTTCTGGTTATCGGAAATTTTAACCCCTTGATTGGTAGTGAGTGCCTGTTCGGTCGCATCACTGCGATATGCGTCGAGCTGTTCACTTTTTTTATTGGTATTTTGTTTGTCTAAACCGTCTTTACCAGTCGCGGGGCTATTGGCCTTAATTTTCATGATGTATTCCTTGCTGAGCTTGAGTTTAGTTCAGATATTTTTGGTCTATCTCAAAGTCGCTTGAGCTTATATATTGCATGGCTTACCGAATCAAAATCATCCCGCAAGTCAATCTGCTACAGCCGATCCTGTATCAGCCTCACATTTCTTCTGAATATGCTGACTCGAAGCATTTTTGCTCTTCTGGGAATATTGTTATTGGTTTCGCCTGTGTCCTAACATAACTGCATTTGAGAAAGAGATTTATTATTGTTTGTAGTGCCTTGTTTAATTAAGGCAGCATTGTGTTATTTTTTATAAATTTCGGGTTTATTTATGATTTAAATTTTTATCTAAGTTATTTATTTAAAATAAAATATTAAAATTTCACAGAGATATTTCGAAATAAAGATTCAGTATGGTGATATGTGATCTTGCTCACAAATAAGCGTCATAACCCAAAACGATGTTTCAATCCTGAAATGATTAGGACTTTTTAGAAGTTCAATTTGCTATGAGAAATTAACGTGCTACCGCTGAAGTATAGTCAAAATTTGACAGATTTAAATAGTTACAATCTCGCGTCCTGCTTATACATAATGACTAAACTTCCTGCCTTTATATTGAACTAATATCTATAACTTATAACCACTTAAATCTCTTAGCCTGTTAGATCAAATACAAAGTCATAGAGATCATTTCATCTCTTGGCTCGGGCTTCAGATACATCCGACTTTATTTTAATACACAGTATCGCGTTAATTTTGAAGGAGTAAGAGCATGGCCTCTTCTAAAAAAGAATCTAAAGCAATGAAAATTGATATCGGGATTTCGCATGATGATCGCGCCAAAATTGTCGATGGTTTATCCAGACTTTTAGCAGACAGTTATACCCTGTATTTGATGACCCATAATTTCCACTGGAATGTCACCGGCCCCCAGTTCAACAGCCTGCACAACATGTTTATGACTCAATATACCGAGCAATGGAATGCGTTGGACATCATTGCTGAACGTATTCGTGCTCTAGGTTTTGCAGCACCCGGCACTTATAAACAGTTTGTAAAACTCACCTCCATTAAAGAAGTCGAAGGTGTACCTAAAGCTGAAGAAATGATACGTTTACTGGTAGATGCACATGAAACTGTGGCACGTACCGCCAGAAGTATTTTTTCGATCATTGAAGAAGCCAATGATCAGCCGACTGCTGACATTCTCACGCAAAGACTGGAAGTACACGAAAAAACTGCCTGGATGCTGAGAAGTAATCTGGAATAATAAAACCGGATCAAATCTTTGAGAGCAGGCTACCCACAGGATGAAGCGGAAACTTGCGGTAGTGCCATTAAAGTTCGGCTTCATCCTGACGCTTTGATTAGATATGATTTACCGGTGCTCAATGGTTAGATCAAGCTAAAAAACAGAATCATTAAAATTAAACCGTCAAAATTTAAGGATGTAGGCAATCGCCTACATCCTTTTTTAACAAACAGATTGTTTACAGATTATTTCAATCTCATATATGGCTATCATTTTTTGAAAGCTATAAATCTGAAATATCTTTTCGATCGCTTCAAAAAATTAGCCCTCCTGGCTCCTTACAGTACAGCTTAATCTTGAGGAGAATTGCTCGAATCACTTTCAATCCGGCCATCGACCAGATTGATGGTACGATCACAAGTAGCGGACAGGCGCGGATCATGCGTGACCAAAAGTACGGCGCAGTCGCGTTCACGATGCACTTTACGAAACAGTTCAAACATATCAGCCGCGGTCTGGGTATCCAGATTACCTGTCGGTTCATCGGCCAATAATAATGCCGGCTCAGTAATCAAGGCCCGGGCAATCGCCACCCGCTGCTGCTGCCCTCCAGATAATTCATTCGGTTTACGTTCAGCAAATTTTTCCAGCCCTACTGCCGTCAATAAATCACGTGCACGTTGCATTGCCTGCTGATTCGGTTTGCCATGCGCCATCATTAAAGGCATGAGAATATTATCCAGTGCACTAAAGGCCTGAATCAGATGGTGAAACTGAAATACAAACCCGATGCTGTTACCGCGAAGCGCTGTACGATCGGTGTCATCCATCGCACTGGTAGGTTGTCCCAACAAATACAGCTCGCCACTCGTTGGTTTATCTAGCAGTCCCAGAATATTTAATAAGGTACTTTTACCAGAACCGGAAGGGCCAATGAGTGCAGCAAAGTCGTTGCGATCAATGCGCAGGTCAATGCCATGCAAGACCTCCACTTCATTGGGCTGGCCAATATTATAAGATTTTCGCAGCGCTTCCAGACGCAGAACTTCCTGAGATTGCTCAGACATGACGAATCGCCTCCACCGGATCGAGTGCCGCGGCCCGACGTGATGGCACTGCTGCCGCCAGTACGCCTGTTAATGTGGCCAACAATAGTGCCAATATCACCAGTTCAATCGAAATTGGAATATAGAATAATCCCGGCCCAAAATTATTAAATACCCATACCAGACCATAACTGACTATGCTGCCCAGCACTGAACCGAGCAAGCCAAAGATTGCACCCTGAAACAGAAAAACTCTCAGGATTTGCGATTGGGTTGCACCCGTCGCCCGCAAAATACCAATTTCCCGGGTGCGCTGCACCACACTGACGGACATGACGCTGGCAATCCCGAAAGCCACCGAAATTGCGACAAAGACAATAATCATATTGGTGGACAGGCTTTGTGCAGTAATGGCATTCATCAGTTGGGCATTGGTTTCAATCCAGCTTTCGGCTTTTAATGAGGTCAGGCGTCCGACTTGTGCTGCAACCTGGTCTGCTTCAAAAATATTGGCAATGGTCAGATCAATGACTGTTACTCCGCCTGGCAGGCCGAGTAAGGACTGCGCCTGCTTGAGATCCAGATAAACATAACGCGCATCCAGTTCGCGCACGCCCAGCTCAAAGATACCGGCAATATTCACCAAGGCACTGTTCTGTTGGCCAGTATCGAGTCGCAACTTGCTGCCGACCTGAACACCGAGGTCTTTGGCCAATTGACTGCCAATCAGTACATCATCCGCGCCGACCCGCAACTGGCCACTGATTAAATATTCTTTTAATGGAATGATCTGCTGATAACGTTCTAAATTCATCCCGACCAAGGCCACTGATTCGATCGCATCACCACGTTGTACAAAAGCTGGCCCCGACACCACCGGCGAGACGGAGGTCAGTACAGGCAACTGGTCTAGTGTTTCGGTAATCTGTTGCCAATTGTTAATCGAACGCAGGCGCTGTGCCCGTTTGTCTTCCTGCAATAATTGCACTGTTCCGGCGGGAGGTGACACAATCCGGTTGACTTCATCCGGTGACAGCAGACGAATATGAGCCTGTGTACCTAAGGTTCGTTCAACAATATTGGCTTGCAGCCCCTGAATCAACGCAGTGATAAAGACGATCACCGCTACGCCCACGGCAACCCCGATGGTGATCATGATGGACTGCGCGCGACCCTCGCGCAAAAAACTGACCGCGATTTTCCATTCGATCCAGAGCCGCCCGAATAAATTTTTCAATCGAAGTTCACCGGTAATTCATTTTTACTATTGGCCATATCAGCAGAATTCTGTAATGAACTCTGGTGTGGTTTTAAGCGAACTCTGGTGCCATCCTCCAATGAAGATTCGGCATCTACCAACACCTGATCACCCTCGCTCAACCCGGATTTCACTTCTGACATGGCCAGGCCACGCAAGCCCAAAGTAATCTGCTGACGCTGTATTTTTCCATCACGTACCATTAAGACCACGGCTTTATCTCCCTTGATACTGCTTAAAGCATCATTCGGAATAGCCAGAGCCCGTGCTCGTTTGGCCGTCTCGACATTCACCGATACCGTCATGTCCTGACGCAGAAAATCTGGCACGGGATTGACAGTAAGTCTGACTTCTACCGTACCTCGCTGTGGGTCGATACTTGGTGCAATAAAGTTAATCCGGGCCGGGAAAGACTGATCCGGATAGGCATCGCTAATCACGGTAGCATTTTGCTGTAAGGCCAGTTGCGGTAAATTCCGCTCATCCAGGGGTACCCGGATTTCTGTGTTCCCCGTTAATGCAATGGTAAATAAAGTCTGTCCTGGCTGAACCAGATCACCCGGTTCGACATCGCGTGTCAGCACTGTACCGGCGACTGCAGCCCGAATCTTAGTTTTGGCCAGTTGAGCCTGTGCCACCGCCAGCTGTTCCCGAAGCAATGCTTCTTCGACTTGACCCGCAGCCAATGCTGTTGCTTTTACCCGGGCTGTCTCATAATTATTGCGCGCGACTCGTTCCGCTTCCACAGCCTGTTCGACTTCTTCCCTCGACAGGATGCCGGCTTCTGCATTACGTCTACGTGCTGCTTCTCGGCTGGCCTGCTCCAACTGGGCTTTGGCACTGGCCAGTTCTGCTGCAGCCTGTGGCCGTCGGCTGCTTGCCAATTCAGTCAATGCCAGCTCAGCCTGTCTGACTTGGGCCAGCAATTCATCCGACTTCAATACCACTAGCAGATCACCCGGTTTAACCTGATCGCCTTCCTGCACCAGACGTTGCAGAACCACAGCACTAATTTCACTGCCTACCTGGGCACGTGATACTGTCGCAACACGTCCGGTCGCAACAACATTTTGTACTAGCGGCATGGCACTCAGCGTATAACTGGGCACCACTGGCCCCTGCCACCAGCGAAATAGAGCAAACCCTACTGCCAGTAGCAATACGATAATGAGCAAAATTTTATAGCGGGCAGCGCGCAATGAAAATCTCCGGTTGATTCGTCTAATTTAAAATAAGAAAGTCAAAACTGTATTTATTTTTTCCCCTAAGGTTTAATTTACAACAAGTTTCTAATTGGAATTATAGGTATTTTATTGAGTTTGAAAAGAATGTTGAGTTCCTGTCCACTTTTATGAGCTAGCTTAAGTCGGTGTCAGTGAATTTAATCAATAACAGATCCAGACACGGGATCAGGTAACAGAAAATTGTATTAAATTTCTCTTGAGTTCAAGGAATGGGAGCTTTCATTAAAAAACAGGCTAGATCATGATAGAGCTCGCCTGTTCAATCGCTTGGGTGTTAATTGGATATTAGTTAAATGTTAGACCGTACGACGCAATGGCTGATCACGTTGCGCCAGACTTTTGCCCATCGGCACGAGTCGTCTATCAGGATCAATCTTTTGCCAAGGCAGATCATTCGGGTCTGCTTTCATGGCACCAGGCGCTTTCGCGACCAAAATGGCAGCAGCCATGTCCTGAAAATCTGCACGAAAATGTACCGAGCTTTTCACCACGATGATCGATTTATCTTGAGGCACAACACCAAAAATTCTAAACATATTACGATCGAGCAACTGGGCTTTGTAGGAACTGACTGCAATTTCAATACCATCTATTTCCAGTAATACACTCGGGCCGATATCCGCCTCGACGCCATGCATCATGGGCCCGCCATAGCTGAATTTCCCATCGCTATAGGCTTTGATTTTAAATTCAGCGCTAAATAGAGCATCCCCCGCAATACCTGATGTTCCACCCAGTTTCGCATAAAAATACTGACCAAGTTCAAGCTGATAGGCTTGCCGTACTACCACGGGATCTACGATGAGGCCAATCAGTGCATTTTTAACCTGATGCCGATGTAGCGCCGATAGCATCCCGGTCGTATTCGAATCACCACCGGCTCCCGGATTATCCTGAGTATCTGCAATCACCACGGGTCTGGTCGAATGATGCTGTTGATAAAGTTGAAGTGCCTGCAGCACGGCATGATCTGGTGATAAGAAATCTATATTCCAATGCGCTTCTTGTTGCAGCACATGGGCGATATAGCCTTGCATAGCCTGATCTAACTGCATAACGTTTTCACTATAGCCCCAGATACAACCGCCACATTCGGCAAAATCTGCTGCCGGAAAACCCGGCGTGAAATTCATCTGGACAGAATTATTTTGCTCTAGCTGTTCAAGTAAACTCATACAAGACTGGGTAGGTTCCAGCTCGGTACATTGTGCATTCAGCGCAATCAAAAACGGCAGCTTATACATTTTCTTGTGCAGCTTTTTACCCCGGAATATTTGATCCAGCAGTTGGGCACAGCGTTGTCCGGTTTGAGCCATATCTACATGCGGATAGGTCCGATAGCAAATCAGCACATCACTATGGGCAAACATCGCTTGCGTGACATTGGCATGGAAATCCAGACTGGCAATTACCGGAATATCCGGCCCAACTGCTTCACGAACCCGTCTTAACAATTCGCCTTCACCATCATCCACCTGTTCACTGACCATAGCACCATGCAGATCCAGATACACCGCATCTGCCGGATGCTGCTGGATGCTTGCAATAATTTCATCACAGATCCGCTGGTAAGTGTCCTGCTCTACATGCGCTGAAGGTGAAGTGCCCGCCCAGATCACCGGTAAAAGTTGATACCCGAATTGTTCCGCTTGTTGAATAAAACCACCAATCGGAATGTTCTGTTCCCGAAACTTCAGGATATCTGCGCCGCGGCTAAGCGGCGGAAATCCCCCACCCTGGACAAAATCGGCGTAGCTTGCTTTGGTCGGGGCAAAGGTATTGGTTTCATGTTGAAAGCTCGCAATGATGATTTTCTTCATATCCTGAATCCTTCCTATGCTACGTATTGATTATTTATCGACAATTAAGGCAGCGCGTGTTACTTGCTCGGGAACAACTTGCTTTTTCAGTCTGAAGGCATAAATCAGGAAAGCGCCACCGAGCATCATGATCACAGCAATCGTGAACCAGCCTGCCAGCATGGAACCGGTCATTGACTGTGCCATGCCCATAATATTTGGACTGACAAAACCACCGAGTAATCCGATATTGTTAATCAGGGCAATTCCGCCTGCTGCCGCACTACCGCTTAAGTATTTCGATGGAATTGACCAGAAAATGGTATAGGCACTAAACATAAAGGCCGTTGCGGTACAGATCGCAATAAAGGACAGCAGGAAATTCGCACTGATCACCGACAACATCAAGCTGACTCAGGCCAATACCGTCGGCACTACACAATGCCATTTCCGTTCCTGCCATTTGTCCGAGCTGCGGGCAAAAATGATCATGAAAATTGCACCGCATAAATATGGAATCGCCACCAGCCAACCAATCATCTGCAAATTTTGGATACCGCCCGACTTCAGTAAAGATGGTAGCCAGAAGCCAATCGCATAGATCCCACAGATAATGGTGAAGTAGGCCAAGGCCATGAAATAAATCCAGGGATCCTTTAATACCGCTTTAAAATTACTATGACCAGTGGCAGACTGATGTTGGGAAATTTCTTTCACCAATAAGGCTTTGTCCTCTTGAGACAGCCATTTTGCTTGTGAAGGATGATCGGTTAAATAAAAGTACGCTACGCAACCCAATAGCACGGTTGGCACAGCTTCTAATAAAAATAACCATTGCCAGCCAGAAAGATTATAAATCTGATGGAAAGTACTCATAATTTGCGTCGATAACGGCGCACCTAACATGCCAGCGAGCGGCCCAGCCAGCATAACAATCGCCATCACACGTGCCATGCGTGCACCGGAATACCAATAGGTCAGATAGAAAATCATGCCCGGGGCAAAACCGGCTTCGAATACACCCAACAAAAAGCGCAAGATATAAAACATTTGTGGGGTGGTGACAAACAGCATCGACATGGAGGTCAGGCCCCACAAAATCATGATACGGGTAATGGTTTTTCTGGCGCCGACTTTTTCAAAATACAGGTTGGTCGGCACTTCAAACAGCACATAACCTAAAAAGAATATGCCGGCTGCCATGCCATAAATTGCATCGTTAAAGCCCAGCTCCTGTTGCATTTGCAACTTGGCAAATCCGATATTGATCCGGTCCAGATAAGCAAAGAAATAACACAGCAATAAAAATGGCAGTAGCCGCCAGCTTACTTTCTTGTAAATCTGGTCTAACCGTTGTTGACGGGAGGTCATTAAATCCATCTAAAACTCCTTTTTATCTAGATCTTCTTATTGTTCAAAATCCATGTAAGCATGCTCCTGACTTGATAACAATGTAATTTATTCGGCATACTGATGCTTTTAAGGCATCAGAGTTTTTATGGACAGAAACTTGCAATTCCTTGCGCCACTGAACGGAATCAATGAAAAGCGTTTGCGTTATTTCTATACGGTGATGATGTTCGGTTCGATGCGCAAAGCGGCAGATATCCTGAATATTAAACAGTCCGCCATGAGCCGACAAATTCAACTCTTTGAATCTGAACTAAAAATAAACCTGTTCAAACGTAAGGGGCGGCATATTATTCCGACTGAAGCCGCCTATCTGGTACTTGAGTATTTTAAGGAAAATAAGAATCGTGAAAATGAATTATTTGACAGTTTATTTCAGCTGCAATCTTCTCAACTTGGCAAAGTGAACATTGTTTCAAGTGAAAGTTATATGCAACACATGATTTATGATGTACTTCGACATGTGCACCATAAATATCCAAATCTTGAAATCCAGTTAGAATTAATGAGTGCCCAGCATGTAGTACGACATATCGTGGACAGCCTAGCGCATATTGGACTTGCGTATAACCCCCATTTCATACAGACATCAGCACCATTGCCCATAAAACAGAACCTTTTATTCTAGCTGTTCCTGCCGATCATCCTCTTGCCAAGCTCAAGCATCGCATTTGCCTATCTGAAATTTCAGCCTATAAATTTGCCTTAATGCCTGTGGGGCATGGTTTTCGTCAGCTACTCGACAGTGAAATGGTGCGCTTACAAGTGAACCTGAATATTAGCCTGACCACCAATTCTATTTATGCCTTAAAAAATTATGTGGTGGCTGGACATGGGATTTCCGCCATGCGCTATGCAGATATCGCAGATGCAGTTAAAGAAGGTCAGGCCGTTGCCTTAACTATTGATTCCGAACTGTGCAACACGGCTCAAACCCAATTGATGGTACGTAAAAATACCCATTTGTCAGAGTCGAAGCATTTATTGATTGAGCGTATTCGCTCTAGTTTTGATTTGATTTTTTAAATCGCTTATAAAATTTAGGCAATAAAAAAGCCAATTAAATAAGCGGCTGATTTATAAAAAGAATTTTGGTGGAGGTGGCGTCAATTGAACTCAAAACCCAACCTATTAATTTAAAAGCTCTTTTATTGAATAAAAAAACTCATTGACCCAATTTTGACCCAACTTAGATTTAGTGCATTGAATAACTTTAAAATCTTATTCAAATTCAGGATTTGAAATGGCGTACGACATTATAGCAGAACATTATAAGAAATATAAATGCAACGTTATAACATTTCATTTCACTCCTTGTGATATTAATAATCCCTTCAACCTTATTATGACTAAATTTTTAATTTGTATTTTTGCTTAGGACTCTTAGGCTTATCAGGAAGGGTGCGTTCAACCACACCGGCTTCTAATGCTAGAGTCAAATAATTTTTTTATAATGTTGCTCGGTGGGACAAGTCTAATAGAGCCATCAACTCAGTTAGGCTATATTCCTTCTGCTCCATATTCTGGATGAGACGTTTAACTTGATCGCTAACTTGTACGCTAGCTTGAGCGGTATCTTGATCGCTGGCATCAGAACTGAGTATTGCATCTAGAATCATCTGCAAAATAAACTCAATAAAAGGTGCAGAATCTGAGTGATCTGTGCTCGCTTGCAATGCATCGTAATAAGCTTTTTAATTTTGATAAATCAAGCTTTCAACAGGGATATTGAGAAAAATTGGATTCCACTGGCTTAAGATTAAAGTTTGCCATAAACGTCCCATACGCCCATTGCCATCAGCAAATGGGTATATAAACTCAAACTCATAATGAAATACTGAACTCTGAATTAGTGGATGCTCATTGCCTTCAGCCAACCACTGCAATAGCTCTCCCATTAAAGGGTGGACTTGATTTGCAGGCGGAGCCATATGCCCGACTCGATCCCCTGACATCACACCAACACCACCATGACGATACTGCCCAACCTCATCAATCAGTCCTGTCATCAATATTTGATGTGCTTTCAGCAAATGAGATTCTTGATCAGGATTCCAATCTTGAATTTCCTCATATGCTTTTAGTGCATTACGCACCTCTTGAACTTCTTTAGATGTAGCGATAATGGGCTTGCCATTCAGGATCGCTGTGATTTGCTCTGTACTCAAGGTATTATTCCCTTCAATTGCTAAAGCCCCTTGAATCGTTCGAATACGATTGGCTTTTCGCAATTTAAGGCTATCTTGGGTTGGGGTTAATGCAGTCAAACTGCCCTATTGATTCACTAATTTGTGCAATCAAGTGAATAATTTTAGAGGTGATCGTATAAGGCGGTTGATATTTCATGCCATTCCTAATTGATGTAAAAACAAAGCACAGTTGATTAAACTCTAAAATATTAATATTTCATAGCTTAGTGAGTGATATCTGCTATCAACATGTTTATCTTTTCTGAATCTGAAACAGTGAGCTAACTAATCGCTATTTCTTTTAAAATAAACCTATGTATTCTCGTTAAAATACGTAGGTTTCTTCATTACAGGACAGCATTATGTTTATTCATGCCGACTTCTCACAACCCGTCATCATCAAGCCAGAAGATTACCATTGGGTGAAATCTCCAGGAGGTGAAGTCGATAGAATGATGCTTGATCGTATTGGCGATGAGAAAGCACGTGCAACTAGTCTTGTGAAATACGCACCAGAATCTACCTTTCCTGAACATCAACATCCTTTGGGTGAAGAAGTCCTCATCTTGTCAGGCATTTTTACCGAGAATGCTGTAGATGATTATCCAGCAGGCTGGTATTTACGTAACCCCCATCATTCAACTCATCGGGTTTCCAGTAAAGCAGGTTGTTTAATCTTTGTGAAACTGATGCAAATGACTGAACATGAGGCAGAACCCACCCGAATTAATACCAATGATCCAACAAATTGGAAGCTTACCGAACATCGGATGATATGCCCGTTATTTCAATCGGAACATGAGCAGACCTATTTAGAAAAGCTAAAACCTGATCAAATTTTCGTAGAGAAATCAGAACAAGGGATTGAGTTACTAATTATCAAAGGTCAATTATTTTGTGGCGCTGAAATATATCTAGCAGGTTCATGGGTCCGTCTTCCCATCAATAGTGCTGCTAAATTTCAGGCTGGTCCATCAGGCGCAATGCTTTATGTCAAAACTGGTCATCTACAACATGCCATAGATGTATGGGTGAAATGAACAATAATGTATCTTCAAAATAAGGCTGTCTTGTGTCTAGAATACTGGAAGCCGTCCAGTTACCACTTTTATAATCAGTACAAAATGTAATGATATATCACTACATTTCTGATATTCCTTTTTTCATGTATTATCGACTAAGACAAATTGAAGGATAAGGTTATGTTTGAAACTATTGATAATTTAAAGAAAAAATTAGATCAACATCGCCCTCTCTCTCCGTCAATTGTCAAAAACTTACAAGAAGATCTTATTGTCCGTTGGACCTATCATTCGAATGCAATTGAAGGTAATACACTTACCCTACTAGAAACAAAAGTAGTACTGGAAGGTATTACTGTTGGTGGAAAGGCATTAAGAGAACACTTCGAAGCGATCAACCATAGAAATGCAATTTACTATGTTGAAGATATCATTCGGAAAGAGGAGCCTTTTTCTGAATGGCAAATTCGTAATATCCATCAGCTTATCTTAAAGAATATTGATGATGATAATGCTGGACGTTATCGTCAGCAAAATGTCCTGATATCCGGTGCTACGTCTACCCCGCCTGATTACACATTATTAAATGACAAGATGGCTCAACTGATCGATTGGTATAACAGCGACGCACATAAACTCCATCCAATTGAACGTGCAGCCAAAGTACATGCTGATTTTGTTGGCATTCATCCATTCATTGATGGCAATGGTCGCACATCACGTCTTTTAATGAACCTAGAATTACTTAAAGCTGGTTATCCACCTTGTGTGATTACTGTAGAAAATCGCTTAGCTTACTATGAAGCGCTTGATCAGTGGATGGCTTATGGGAAAACTGAAGCTTTTATTCAATTAGTTTCCGAGGCTGTATTAGAGGGTTTTAAACCGTATCAGGTGGTTTTAGGGATTTAAAATAAAAGATCAGCTTGTACGATATTATCAATTAGAACAATAAACTGTGGGTAATCCTATAGCTTGGACTGTTCCCAGTATCCTAGACATGAAGTAGCTTCATTTTGAAGCTATCTCAAATGCTTCTGGACTCATTCCATCGAGATGCGAATGACGCCTACCGATGGTAAAATATCTCGATATAATCAAACACATCCGCACGGGCCATTTCTCATGTTTTATAAATCCTCTTTTTAATTCTTTCCTTCTTTAAACTACTATAAAAGGATTCAGCAACAGCATTATCCCAACAGTTGCCTCTGCGACTCATACTCAGAACCAAATTATGCTTCTGACAGAATCTTTGCCAGTCTCCACTGCTGTATTGTGGGCCTTGAAGGTAGGCTCGATGATATAATAATTAAACTCTAGCCAATTTGGCTGACACAGAATTTTTGAACGCCCTCTCACATTTAACAATTCACTTATTCTCTACTTCCTCACTTGTATCGCAAATTGAATAACATGGCATTTACCACAATGTAATTTTCCCTCATGCCTTTCTTGTTCGCCCACATAAAAATGATGGAGATGGTCCTGCCCAAATACGTCCAGAATGGATCGAGGATCGTATAAATATTCGATATTTTTAGGCCCCCCGGTTTGGTAGTTGATCTGCTCCTTGGAATACAGCTCACCGATAAACCATCCACCGTTTAGCAAAGATTCTCTTATGCCTGCTAAAATCTGTTTTTGCGTTTGTGTATCGAAATGACCAAATACACAAATCACGTTTTGATAACGCTCGGACGGCCATTTCGCTGCTGTTAAATCCACATTTTTGAGTTCGAGCTTTATCCCTGTGGCTTCGGCCTTGCTAGACAGATGCTTCAAGGCAACATCGGAATAATCCCAGACTTCTGCCGAAAAAGAATAATTATGCTGTCTTGCCTGCTCAGCCAGGTACAGGATATTCCTTCCTTCTCCTTCAGCAATTGCCAGTGTTTTACCTTCTATCCGGATTTTTTCCGTAACCTCCTGGATAAACAGGTTTGCTGCTGTGCCGTACAGGTCCTGCGTCTGGGCATACAATTCATTCCAGTGCTGACTCATTTCATCCCTCCATTTACTTGACTATCCAATCAGCCGGAAAATTCTTTAAAGGCATCCAGTGCATTTGCGGCATACATCAATGAAGGTCCACCGCCCATATATACCGCAACGCCCAGAACTTCCTCCAGCTCCTGCAGGGTCATGCCCATTTTGACCAGGGTTCTGACATGAAAGCCGATACAACCATCACAACGTGATGCGACACCAATCGCCAAGGCAATCAGCTCCTTGGTTTTAGGATCAATCACACCATCACGCATTGCGGTCTGGGACAACTGATTGAAACTTTTCATTAAATCAGGTGAATCTTGAGTTAAGGTTCTTAAACTGCCTGAAATGTTCTGGGTTAATTCTTTGTATTTCATCACTGCTTCTCACATTCAACAATACGGTTGTTCACCTATTCAACGGCTTATTTTTCTACCGGATAGCCCTGCTCTAGCCAGGCCTGATAACCACCCTGAACTGACTTGACCTGGGTAAAACCCATGTTTTGTAAGGTATCGGTTGCCAATGCGGAACGTCCACCCGTACCACAGATCAAATAGATCGGCTGATCTTTAAGGTGTTCCAGTGCCTGCTGGGTATCGCAATGATGACTGGCTAAAGGATGCTGGTGAATTCTCATTTCCAAAACACCACGCGGATAATTCACCGCCCGGTCTATGGCTGCCGCCTGAAACTCATCCGGTTCCCGAACATCAATCAGAATGGTTTTATGGTTTTGCATCGCTTCAAACAGTTCAGCTACACTTACTTCCTGAATCTGGCTTTTCGCATTCAGAATCAATTGCTCTGCAGTTTTCATCATTTTCATTCTTCCTCGGCTATTAAAATTATATTTTGTATAAACGATGCTCAGGTCGATTAAAAGCGCTTGAGTTAAAGTTCCCAACCGGCTGTTTTAGCCCATGAGCGCTGAATAGATTAAATACATCGCCACCCCAACCACGGTAGTGGCAAATATTTTCTGTACCTTGTTACTGTCAATCCGCTGCATCAGACTGCGTCCAATTAACATCCCGACAATACAGGCCAGGACAAAGGTCAGCGTAACCGAAACAGGATATTGAAAGCCATCCAGCACGTGTGCAGAAATACTGACCCCACCAATCAGGAAAATAATCATCAGGGAAGTCGCAACGATACTGCGCATATCAAGGTCGGTGAATTTACGCAGGGCTGGAACAATGACAAAACCCCCACCCACGCCAAGCAGACCGGTTAATAAACCTGCCACAACACCAATACCTGCCAGGAAAGAGGCCGTTTTGACATTCCAGATCAGACGACCGGTCGATTGATTGACCTTGCACGGTGCATTGCCATGATCGGTCACTTTATTAAAGAAGATTCGATAAGCCACGATCAGCATGACCAGACTGAAAGCCAGCGTCAGCCAGACCGGAGAAACGATATCGGCCAGATGCACGCCATAACGCGCTGTAGGAATACTGATCAGTGCGATCCAGAGCGCAGCGCGATAACGCACAATACGCTTGAATAAACCCTCGAACGTTCCGACCAAGGCCGACAGCGTGACTGCCAACAAACCTACCGGTGCAGCCTGTGCCACAGTCCAACCCTGACTCGCCATCAGTGCCGGTACAGCCAGAATTCCGCCACCAGCACCGGTTAGACCCAGCAAGCCACCAATCGCCAATCCTTCCAGTATTAATGCCCACATCGCTCTCTCCCTTATCCACAAAAATGATTCAATAAAAGTTGAACTTTTTGTTGAATCACGACACAAGCTTATTTGAAGTAGTTAAGAGGAAGCTTGAGGTAAGAAACACCATTGGCTTCAGGCTCAGGAAACTGCCCTGCTTTCATATTGATCTGAATTGCCGGTAGAATCAGCTTAGGCATATTGAGTCCTGAATCCCGCTGGTTGCGCATCTGAGCAAATTCAGCTTTACTGATTCCCTGATGAATATGAATATTCTGTGTCTTTTGTGTCTGTATATCAGATTCACACACATAGGATTCACGTGTTTCAGGCAAATAGTCATGACATAAAAAGACCCGCGTATCTTCTGGCAACTGAAACAGGCTTTGTACCGAATCATAAAGCTGTTCTGCGCTGCCTCGCGGGAAGTCACAACGTGCTGTACCATAATCTGGCATAAACAGGGTATCACCCACAAAAACCGCATCACCAATCACATAACTCAGACAAGCAGGCGTATGTCCCGGTGTTGGAATGTTATAAGCCTTCAAGGTTCCGATTTGGAACGACTCATGATCTTTAAATAAATAATCAAAGAGCTGCTGAGCATTCCATTGTTTAATATCCAGATGATAAATCGCGCCAAAAGTTTCCTGAACAATACCAATTTTCTGGCTCATGGCGATCTTGCCACCTAACTCAGCTTTGAGATATTGTGCTGCAGTTAAATGGTCAGCATGGACATGGGTTTCGAGAATCCACTCGACCGTTAAACCCTGCTCTTTAATATAGGCAATAATTTTATCGGCATGAATAGTGGATGTACTTGCTGATGCCGGATCATAATCCAAAACGCTATCAATAATGGCGCAGGCTTTGGTCGCAGGATCACGTACAACATAACTGAAGGTATTGGTATCTTCGTGAAAAAAATCTTTTACTATAGGTAAGTTTGACATCGTTAAGCTCCTGACCATTTACGGTGAATCCATACACCCACCAGCATTGCTACAATAAAATAGAGCACTTGATAGTGGCCCAAACCGATCAAGGTGAAACTTGGTGCCGGACAGATGCCTGCAATGCCCCAACCTGCACCAAATAAAACCGCACCCGTGATCAGTTTTTTATCTATCTGATTATTTTTAGGTAAATCAATAGGTTCATTAAATACTGTTTTTGGTTGCGCCGTACGTAATGCTTTCTGGAAGGGAATAAAGGCCACCGCAATCGCGCCCATCATGACAAAGGCCAGACTGGCATCCCAGTCGCCAAACAGATCCAGGAAATCGAGTACTTTTTCCGGATTGGACATGCCCGATACCATCAATCCCACAGAGAACAGCGCACCAAATAAAAAGGCAAACACATTTTTCATTTTAGAATGCTCCTGTGATATGACGGATAATATAAACAGCGACAAAACCTGCAAACATGAAAGTCATGGTCGCGATGATAGAACGCTTAGACAGGCGACTGATGCCACAAATTCCGTGACCACTGGTACAGCCCGAACCCAGACGTGTCCCAAAGCCCACCAGCAGACCTGCCACAATCATCATCAGTGGGCTAGCATTCAATTCGATTTCAGGTTGTACAAACAGACCATAAATAAACGGTGTGAGGACTAAGCCTAATAAAAACCAGATTGCAGGTGTTTTAAACATGGTTTTTGAGTTTAAGACTTGCCCAATCAAACCACTGATCCCTGCAATACGGCCATTGACGTAAAGATAGCCAACTACAGAAAGCCCGAGCATTAAGCCGCCAATAAATGCGATGAGGAAGTCATGCATGATGAATTAATCCCTATACAATATACTTTTTTATATTATATAATAAAAAATATTAATCAAGCAGTTTTATGGTAAATTATGTAAACTGCACGGGCTACATCAAAAGTTGTGAGGACATTTATGGATATGATTGCTGAAAATGCCAAAATTGATTTTTCTCAAGTCGATTTCGTCAGCCAATGCCTAAAAGTTTTAGCCAATCCTGATCGTCTGAAAATCTTATGTGTTCTGGTCGACGGGGAAATGAATGTTCAGGAAATTGAAGAATCCACTGACATTCATCAACCTACACTTTCACAACAACTGACTGTGCTACGTAAGGCCGACATGGTCAGCACCCGACGTGAGGGTAAACAGATTTTCTATCGTCTGAGTGATCCCAAGGTCTTGAGCCTGATGCAAAAACTGTACGAACTGTATTGCGCCTAGCCCTCCTCTTAATGCAACCAAAAAGAATAACCTTCAATAAATTCCGGCGATCGCAGTGATGCCATCCCCCGTCGATATTGCAGGATCGAGGCGATATTGACCAACAAACCGAATACAATCACCATAATTCCCATCCACTGTGCATAGGCTATTTTTTATGCATAATGTTCATGATCGACCAGTTGTACTAACAGGTTGGATTTTTCAATCACAAAACCCAATGCAATTAATGCCAGACCACTCCGGTTCCATGCCAGAGCGGTTCATTCCAAAGCAAACAATACCCGTGGATGATCCAAAGTGGACATATCTCATCCGATCTTATTGTTCAAAAATTTCTTTGACGTCCATCGCCAGGCCTTGAGTAGATTTAAATTCACCCTGGTTATTTTTCCAGGCCATCGACGGTGTGGAGAAAAAGCCGTATTTCCCCATTAGGGCCTGGTTGGCATCAATTTTTGCAGCAATTTCTGCAGGAATCTTTGCCATTTTCTTGAGCTGCTTTTTGCCTTTATTCTTGTTTATATCATTAAAAACTGCTGCTGGATTTTTCGACATTAACAATGTTGCCACCTGACCACGGCTTTCTTCACGGATCACACCGACCTGAATATGACGCAGCTGTACCTTGCCTGATTCGACCCAAGGCCGAGCCGCCTGCCAGAATTTATAGCAATATGGACAATTCGGATCGGAAAAGACATAAACCACTCGTGGTGCATCCGGCTTGCCATCCTGAATCCAGGTCGATTTTTCCAGGGTTTTCCAGACATCATCCAATACCGCTTTTTTCATATGCTTTTCAATCTGCTCATTGGACAGGCTTTTCCCTTGCGCATCAAACAGTTCGCCCTTGATATAATATTTGTCATCGTTGGAGATAAATACTGTATTGGAGTACTGGTCTTCATGCCCCACCCAACCGGTCATTCCTTGCGGTGCCGGAATCTGTTTTACAAACACAAAACCCTGTTTTTCAATATTCTGTTTAATATTCGCCTGCGTGTGCATGCTCATGATCAGGAACATGCCTGCACCCAGTACCCGGTAAATTCTGTTCATACTAAGTTCTTCCGTTTTTTTAAGGTTGATCTGAAATTCTGTTTAAATATTGCTGCAACATGGCCGGACTGAGTTCCCCCATATGCCGCTCGACCAGCTGGCCTTGAGCATTAAAAAACAGCGTCGTTGGCAGGCCAAAACTATTCAGCTGCTGTGGCAGTTCACCATATGGGTCCAGCAGGACATGTTTAAATTGAAACTGATGTTTTCTTAAATAGGCATTTACGGTGGCTACCTCCTCACCCTGATTCAGCATGACAAAATTCACTTGAGGATGCTGCTTGGCTGCTTTGGCCAATACCGGCATTTCGCGATGACACGGCGGACACCAGCTCGCCCACAAATTAATTACCGTGGGCTGGCCAATGAATTGGCTGAGTGGAATCTTATCTGTACCCAGACGTTCCTGTTCTAGTCCAGCAAAGGCTAGATCAGGAAACGCTGCTTCAGTTTTTAGACTGGATTTGAACGCGAGCCCAAGCCCGATCCAAAGTATAAAGATGATCAACAAGATGGCTTTGAATCGGATCTGCAACTGTCTGTTGCGAATGAGATACCACAAAGCACCAATCAGCACCCCTCCCCATAAATGAAAACCCTTATCCTGGATTTTCAGTATGTCGATGGGTGCTGCAAAATACAGCTCGGCATTGAGCAGGACGAAAACAAGACGTGCACCCAGCATCCCCAGCAAAAAACTGCTCCAGAGTACATCCTGACTTTGTCCAAGCTGCTGTTTAGACCATGAATACTTTCTGGCTAATCCAAACAGGACGGCAGATAACAGCATCAAGCCAGTAGCAACAATTATGAGTGTCCAGGGCAACATCAAAGGTCCCAGATGCAATGCATCACTGGAAATCATCATGGTTGTTCCCCTTGCAGTTGCTGCAATTTACCGAGCAAATGTGTCGCGCTAAAGCTTCCGGTTAAACGCAACTCGCGCTGTTCCTGATGCGCTGCATTTAGAAATATGAAGGTGGGTGGTCCGAGGATTTGCCATTCTTTTAGCAGCTCATCCTGACTTGGATGATAGTGGGTCAGGTCTAATTTGATACGAACCACATTTTGTAAAGCTGTCTGGACATCACTACGTGGAATCACTTCCTTTTCGATCGGTTGACAGGCCACACACCAGTCTGCATAGACATCAATTACAACCGGCTGTGCAGGATGTTTGGCTAAAACCTGTTGCAATTCTGCGGCTGTACTGACTCTCTGCCATTCAAGCCGTGATTCTACATGGGCCACCTGTACCTGACTCCAGACATGATAGAGCTGCATGCCTCCTGCATAGACCAGTAAACCACTGAGCAGCATCAGGCCTATTTTCGCTACAGACCGATGCACATGAGGCAGCATCTTGAACAAGAAGTAGCCTGAACAGGTGATCAGTACCACACCCAAAAGGCTCAGGTATAAAATGCCGGGCAATAGTGGACGGGCGAAATACAAGGCCAGCGCCAGCATGACAAAGCCAAAACTAAACTTCAGGCGATCCATCCATATGCCAGGTTTGGGTAAAAGATGGGACCCAAATACGGCAGCAATAAATAGCGGCAAGCCCAGCCCAAGGCCTAAGACAAACAGATAACTGGCGCCCAGCATCGGTTGATTAAGCTGAGACACATAGATTAAGGCACCGGCCAACGGTGCACTCATACATGGCCCGACAATCAGTGCGGCGATCACGCCCATGAGACCAGCACCAATCAGCGTGCCACCCTTCTGCTTTTGCTGCCATTGATCCAGACGCTGTAACATGCCTTGGGGTAAGGACAGCTGAAATGCTCCAAACAGATTAAGTGCGAACAAAATAAACAGAATGCTGAAAATACTGATGAATACCGGACTTTGAAACCAGCGCTGAAAACTGTAACCGAGCTGTGCCACAGCAAGTCCCATGACCGCATAGACCAGTGCCATACCCAAAACAAAGACCAGCGCAATCAGCGCAGCACGGTAGCCTCGGTGCTGCTGGACCAGAATTCCTGTTAAAATTGGAATTAAAGGTAAAGAACATGGTAAAAATGCCAGCAGAATGCCAAGCCCGAGAAAAATCAGGGCATTAATCAACAGACCTTGTTCCGACAGCAAACTTAAAAAATACTGGTCATTGTTCCACTGGCTATTCATGCCTGCTGACGAAGTTTGATTTTTAGGCTCTGCAATGAGTGAGTCGTTTTTCTCTGTTAATTCCATCTCAGGCTGAACGACAGGTTCGGAAACTGCAGTAACTTGCATTTCCTCTACCTTTTCTTCGGTCAGTGCTTGATCTGTACTTGGAGTTTGCTCTATAGCTTGGAGCTCATCTTTCTGAGCGGTCAGAATCTGTTCGTTTACTTCTGGCTGTGTAGTGCTGGCCAGCAGCTTTTGAGGCTTGCTCAAGTTTTGCGCTGAAAATAAACCATCTGCATCAGTTGTTACTGTGGTGCGTTGCACCGGATAACATAAACCGCTTTCTGCACAGCCCTGCCACTGCACCACAAACTGCTGGTTGGGCTGGACATTCAGATTGGTTTTGACTTGCCCATAATGCACCTGGGTCAAACCGAAATTGGGGTCATCTTTGTCTTCGGGTTTGGGCAATGCCAACTTGACTGGGGTCTGCTGATGAGACACTTTAAGCTGGTCATGATACAGATAATAACCCTCTGCGATTTTCCAGCTAAGCTCTGCCTGAGTCTGGCTTGTAGAAACCACCTGAAACTGAAAAGCCTGATCCGGTGGTAAAAAATCTGCATGTGCAGCTCCCGTCATGATTCCACCGCCGATCACGGCACCCAATATCCACTTCAACATCCAGCTGATCTCCTCCTGTTAGGACTGCATTATTGAAAAACTAAAATTAAGGCAACATTAACAGCCCAAATCATTTATAAAATAATGGTAGTTTGATCAGGATGTTCTATGTTTATTGTATTGGTTGAGGATGATCCCTATATCGCACAGAGCATTTGTGCTGCTCTGAACTATCTGAATATTTCAGTGGAGCATGTCAGTCACGCACGTGCTGCGGATTATTTTATCCGGCATAGTGCAGTCGATTTATGTTTACTGGATTTAGGCCTGCCGGATCAGGATGGCCTGGATTTGCTGCACAGCTGGCGACGCGACCAGATTGATCTCCCGGTACTGGTATTGACGGCACGGCTGCGGACCGATCAGTGTGTTCAGGCCCTGAATGCCGGTGCCGACGACTACCTGACCAAACCTTTTGAATTGGAGGAACTGATTGCTCGGATTCATGCTCTCACCCGTCGCCACCGTGGCTTTGCCTCGAATACACTGCAATTTGATGAACTGGTTCTGAACCGGGATACCCAGACTGTGACCTATCAAGACCAGGCTGTGAATTTATCTCGCCGTGAATTCAGCCTGCTGGAAACCCTGATGAGCCACCCCAACCAGATCCTGAAAAATGAACAGCTTATTGACAAGCTCTATGGCTTCCAGGACTCTATCGAGAGCAATGCCCTGAATGTACACATTTATCACCTAAGACAAAAACTGCATCCAGACTTGATTCAGACCATTCGTGGTGTGGGATATATTTTCAAACCGTTTGAGCAACGTCATGTTTAGTCACAGCTTGAAATGGCGTTTGGTCATGAGTCTTTTGGCCGTGTTTATTGTGTTGTGGAGTGCGGTATTTTCATGGCTGTATATTGACCTGAAACAACGCTTACAAGACACGCTGGATCAACGCTTATCGGCATCTGCGCAAATGGTTGCCCGGCTGATTCAGCAGTTACCGCTGGATAGTCTGGGGGATGCAACCTTATCAAAATTAGCCAAGAATGATGAGGTAAACCAGTTAATTGCCTGTGAAGTCTCTCTTTTTAGCTCTGACGTCTCGGTAGGCAATCAGATCATTGCCAAAACACGCGGTGCCCCAAAAAATTTAAGCCAACGACCAGAAGGATTCAGCACCTGGCAGCAGGGTGATACGGAATGGCGCAGTTATGTCCTGCGTCGTGGCGATATTCAGGTGGTGGCGGCAGAACGCATGTTCTTGAGGGATACCCTACTACAGCAGATTCTGCAGGCCGTACTGGTTCCCTTAGTCTTCTCACTGCTGATCTGTATTGCCTTGATCATCTTTATTATCCGCAGACAGTTCCGGTCTTTGGATCAGCTCAGTCAATACCTGAACCAGAAAAACCTTAACTATTCAGAGGCGGCAGATTTTTTAATGCAGCTCAAGCCTGCAAGCATTCCCCAGGAAGTACAGCCTTTTGTCAACAATTCCACGCAGTTGATTCAGAAAATTAATGACAGTCTGCAACAGGAGAAAGCCTTTAGTGCCTATGCTGCACATGAATTACGCAGTCCCCTGACCGCAATTAAAACTCATGTACAACTGGCCCAGCTGATTAGTCAACAGCAGAATCTGCCTGAATCCATTCAGCACAATTTGCAGCAGGCCAATGAGAGTATCCGGCGTTATACGCTGTTACTCGAGCAGCTTTTATTACTGACCCAATCGGAAAACAGTATCCAGGAAATGACTGAGACTATCTGGCTTCGCCCCACACTTGAGAAGGTCCTTGCAGACTTAAGTACACGCTATCCAGAAATGAATGAAAAAATACAGGTGAACTGGAGCCTGGGTGAAATTCAGCTACCTGAATTTGTGCTGTATACCGTACTGAAAAATCTGCTTGAAAATGCACTGCTGCATGCACAGGCTGCCCATATCTGGATTTCCATGCAGTCTGGTTGCCTGGTGATTGAAGATGATGGACAACAACTTACAGCACAGGATATCCAACATTTAGGACAGCGCTTCTGGCGAAAATCGGCTCAGCAGCATGGCCATGGTTTAGGACTGGCATTAGTTAAAAGCTTGCTAGGCAATTATCAATACCATCTTGGATTTCAGCAGCGTGATCCTGTAGGACTGATCGTTAGCATTCAGGAAGATACTTCAAAAGCGTCACGAGAATTTAAAAAATAACCCTTTGTTTTTAAAAACCTTTTTAATATTGAAAAATCTTGTACTCATTTTTTCTCCAAATTAGATTTAGTGGATTAAATCTCAAAAAATATTTTGTTAAAATTACAGGGGGTTATAATTTATCGATTTGCAAGTTTGTTCTTATATCATGCTAGAATTTCGTTATCTTAAAGAAGACACCCCCCCTCTATTTAGAGCTGAATAGCCACCACTCTCCTAGACAAATATCGTAGATTCTTTTTGCATAGGAGAGAACATTATGAGTGGACAACGCTATACCCCAGAATCTAAAAATGAAGCGGTTTAATTAATTTTCTTGAAAAGATGGAGATGGTGGAAGTCGAATTATTTAAAATAATCCACAATATTCAATATCTTATTTTTTATACTTTATTTCTAAATTACCCATATTAACCCCATCCTAAAACTTTTTGTTAGGCTTTGGAATAAATCATTGTTTATTCAAATCTAAGTTATATATTCCGGAAATTAAATTGAATCTTAAGCCAAGTTTTTGGCATTTAATTATCCACATGCCAATCCAATAAGCTTAGCTGAGTATGACTGCTCAAACTTAACAATGTTTCTGTGGTGAAGCTCACGCTCCAGAACCGCCTCGATCTTATGCAAATCCAGCAACGTTTCTCTATTGTTGCTGCTTGCTTTAAAAATAGCATCTATTTGCTTTTCTAAATGAGGCAAGCGATTACCATCACCATCAACAGCCAGCTTCATGATTGAATGGACATTATGCCCTTTATCATTGGCAGCCCGTACTTCCCAAATAGAAACTGATTCACCATGATTCAGCTCACTTGAGTAAAAGCCCAAGTACTCAGGATCAAAATTCCGGTATTTTTCGAGCTGTTCTGAAATAACCGGATGATCCAAACCAATAAGATGCAGCTTTTCTGACTTAGTCGCCTCTTCACGATCCGTGGTAAACAGAATCTGATCAAGACCATCTTTCACCAAGGCAAATTGTTTTTGTCCTCGAACCTCAATGGTCTCCCCTTCGTATGGCAATGCTTTCTGCATAAATTGGATCAGGTCATCTATAGAATCTTTATTATCGGATAATGGTGCGTAGTCAGCCAAACTAAAGCTTTCCAAATCCTGAAACAGCTCAAATACCGCATCTTTTGCATGTTTTGCATTATCCATGGCGGCCTCAAGTTCCAGACGAGTACGCTTCAGTTCAGGATCTTGAAGTGCCTGCGAGTAAAGCTGCTGATAGTTCACCTGCTCTGATAGCTGACCGAGAATCTGAGATCGAAGGTCTTCTTCTATCTGACCTTTCTCATCCACTTTACCAAGTGCTTTGGCAATTTCTTCTAGTTTTTCATCTAGAAGCAGGAAGATGCGACCTTCAATAGTGTCACCCAGTACCAGATTATAAACCTGGGCGGTGTCTCTCTGACCATAACGGTGAATACGCCCGATCCGCTGTTCCATATCCATTGGATTCCATGGCAAATCGAAGTTAAATAACACTCTGGCATGTTGTAGGTTAATACCTTCCCTGCCTGCTGCGGTACAAATCATGATCCTTGGGCCATTCGCTTGTTTAAAGCGTCTTTCAGCAGCAAGCTTACTGCCATGATCACCACCTTTTAAAACAACTACACCTTGCCCTGGATAAGCCTTTTCAATCTGCTCGCCCAGCATTTCTACAGTGCCCAGATATGTGGCGAAAATTACGATACGCTCTTCCGGATTTTGCTGCCAAAGTACACCTAAAGCACCAATAAGCTTATCTACTTTAGTTTCTCGTGTGGCAGGGAATAAGCTTAGTAACTCTTTAATGCGGGATCGTTCTTCTGGCAGCGCATATGCAACAGCTTCCATCGCAGCATTTTCAGCGGCAGCGGTCTCAAGCTCGTCAGCAAAGGTATCGGATGCTGTGGCTAACTGCTCTTCATTAATTTTTTTGATGAGACGACGCTTGATGTCATTCAGAATTCGGTCAATCTCAAGTTCTGAAAGCCGATCATGGCCTAAATCAAACTCAATGCGGATTTGCTCTTTGGCCTCATTAAATGCAAAGTCTCTAGCGTCGATATCTAGATTTTCATCATGCATTAAGCCTTCATGTACAGTTAATGCTAAAAGTCGTCGTCTGAGAGTCCGATGCACTGCTGCAAAACTAGATGCTGCGATTTTCTGGAAAATCGTCATTACAAAACCTAGTGCCGTACCTTTGCCACCTTGCTTCTTCGCCAACGCAAAGCCATCACGCAAGTATTCATTCAAAGCATTATAAAAGTCACGCTCTTTGTCAGACATGGAAAAAGCTTCTGTATGCACCCAACGCCGAGCAAATAAGGTAGAGCCATCCGCTTTACAGGCATCGGCCTTAGTACGTCGAAAAATGATTGGATTCAGGCGATGACGCTCTTCTACCATCTCAGTTTCACTGGAAAACAGGGTAGGATCAAGTAGGTCGATCAGTTTCCAAAACCGAAAGTGGTCACCTTGGTGTGGTGTAGCAGAGAGTAAAATCATGTCTCTACTGTGGTCACGCAACGCCTCAGCAAGCTTATAATTCTGAGTCTTTCGCGTTTTACCGCCTTGCTTATAGGCTGTACAGTGATGGGCCTCGTCAAAGACGATTAAATCCCATCGAGGTGCTTCGAGTATCTTTTTGATTCTGGCAGGTCGTTTTAAAGTATCAATACTGGCGATCAATAAGTTGTGTTTAGCAAATGCATTGCTATGTCGGTCACTAACATCACCTTCACGACCAAATACTTCAAAATTCAGGTTAAATACTTCATTTAATTCACGGTGCCAATTGTTTACTAGACCAGCAGGTACCACCATTAGTGCCCTGTTCAATTCTCCACGGCTGGCCAATTCTCTCAATACCAAAGCAGTTTCAATGGTTTTACCCAATCCCACTTCGTCTGCGATCAGAAAACGCCGTGGACTCGCACAGGCAATACGATGAGTTAATACCACCTGGTGAGGCAGCAAATCAATCTTGGCTGAGGTCAGTGAGCTTGCAGAATCCTGAAGTGGTAATTCGTGTGCTTTCCAAGAAAGCCACGCCTTTGTGACACTGTCAAGGCAACTACCAATATTTGCCACCACACGCTCATTATGGCTAAGTGCAGCCACCAAAGTGCTGACAGGTACTTGCCGTTCACCTTGAGGAAAGAACACACGAGCGTAACCGCCAGCAGAGGAGATAACAACACCTTGACCGAATTCATAATGGCTGACGCGTTCACCAGGTTGAAAATTCATGTTTACTCCTGTTAGCTAATCCGCTCAAGGTATAAACCCAGCCATTCGTTATTCCTGCTACTAGAAGCAGATTCAATTCGACGTACATCCTTCTGTGCACCATTCCAGATACATTGCCCTAGTGGGAATACCTGAGCATCATATTTACCGGCTAGATACCAGTGGTAGGTACTGGTTGTAACCTCTTCCTTCCAACGACCTTGATCAGGCATCCAGAAAATCAATGCAGCATCGGCATGGTTCTGGAAGTCATAAATCATTTCATAAATCTCAGATTCCAACCATTCAAGTGCATCTTCCGGCGATAAAGCATCCACAGCCACATCCAGCCCTGCAACATACAAGCCATCATCATTCAGCAGGGGCATATCATCTGGCCAACCTGCTTCATAAAAGCCAATAAATTGGCGCAAGCTTATAACCTGGCTGGCTGCATTCAGCTCAGCCAGAGTTTTGCCGCACCACAGCACAGAGATCCCACGTCGTTTCCATTTTTCGTCGGTCAGCACACCACTCATACTTCACCTTCCATATCAAACAAGGATATCTGCTGCTGTACTACAGACTGATGCTCCGCCTCCCAGCGGGTATAAAGTTGACGTGCTGTTATTGTAGCCGTACGCATAGTACCGTCTGCACCATTATGTACAAGCCAATCCAACAAATGTCCTAATGCTGGGTGAGGCTTAAAGTTTTCATTTAGAATTTTCTTCGTGTTAATGCCACTTTCTGGATAGCAGGCACCAACCAACAACATAGCTTGATCAAAATCTCGGCTTAAATTTCGTTTATTGATCATACGCTCTTGAGCAAATTCAAGAGGAGAACGCCAGTGAAAAGCTTTAGGGCGGGTTGTTTCAGTCGCCCATCCAAAAGCGATAAACGTTGATGGTGCTATACCACTACCTCGAAGAAATTTTTGCATCTGATCCCGTTCCACTGATGCTTGACGAGAAAAGATACGTAAAAATTGCCGGGTATTTGGTTCACATACAACGGGTGTACCACCCGATTCTGATTCCGATTGATCATCAAGAATTTGGTTAATACCTACCAAGGCCTCATTAACAGTAAACTCGCGTCCTTCTTCAACATAGACTTGACCATAGTGTCGCGAAAAATATTCAAGTGCTTTACCTCGCTTAATTACTTGAATATCTGCTATTGGCAATCCACCAGTTTGATGATGTTCTAATAAATCTTGAAGTTGTTTTACATCTGCTAAGATTTTTCGACGCAACCGCGCCCAACTTATTTTACTAGGAGCTTCTGTACGCTTACGGCATACATGGATAATGTCGTATTCAATCGTCTTGGAACCAAACTCACCTTTACCCTTAGTTTCATCGCTGCGGATCGGATAAGTTGCTTCAAGATAATATCCTGCATCGAATAAGCTTTCTAACACATCCACCCAAGGCTCATCCTCGCTGTGGTGGAAGGTAAAGGCTAAGATACCACCTGGTTTAAGCAAACGATTTGCTTCACGCCAACATTCGGTTAGCAGGCGTTTGTAAAAGGCATCAGGGTCATCAGGATGACGTGCCTTGTTCGACACTGCCTCCAGTGTTTTTGGGGTATATTCTCCAGCATAGATCTCCGGATACTTATCCTTCAGCAACAGACGTAGCCAAACGTAAAAGAAATCTGCCAATTCAGCATAATGCAGCAGGCCACCAAAAGGAGGATCAGTAATCACCAAATCGTAAGACTGATCAGCGTATTGCTTTAACTCAGTAGATGAGCCGCAAGTAACCAAAGTACCTGGCAGCACAGGGTCGTTTGGCATGGTTTTGGAGCTTTTCCCGCTGACCAATTTACCAATGTCGTCGGACATGTTGCTCAGCATCTCGTTCGAGACGGTTTCCCATGGCTGCTTGCACCACTCTAGACCTTTCAGAGTATTTGCCCGGCAGGATGACCAATTTCCTCTCCCCAAATCAGCAAATACTGAGTTTTCAATTACTGTCGATTTGGGATGGTAATTATTGTTACTAAACATCGGCTCAGGTGTATCGCGCTGAGGATTCCAGAAGCAAAACATATTTTGATTACGTAGATATTGCTGAAAAGCGCCTAGTACAATTTCTTTGCTTGTGTCACTAAAACCATATGAAGTATCGATAGCTTTTAAAATTTGTGCATGGATTAAAAGCTGTAATGGATTAAACATGGTATTCCAGTGAGTGAAACCATGATTAGGTACACCACCTTGTAGGTGATGTGTCATAAACCCATAGGGCAATTCTGACTCCGGCCAATAGCCGTATAAATCTGAGTGTTTCCTCTTTTCCCATTCTGATACTGCCAAATTTTGTCGTTTAGCTGCATTGGTATCGGCTGGAGCAAAGTAACGACCATTATAGGGAGCACCCATTGCATTTCGTCTAGGCGAATAACATTGCAATACGTAAGCGGCCATAGGACCTGTCTGACCAGAAGCTCTGATGCTATCGAGTACGTCCTGCTGGCGACCACAAGTGTTTTCCTGGCAGGTAAAAGTAGACTTCTTAGGAATCGTTCCTTGTTGAGTATTTATTAAGACACCTGAATCAGGGCAGGTAATTTCATCCGGTAGCTTGCCTCGTACTTCAATCAGCTTCAGAGTATTTGTTCTGTGCAAATTCCAACGCTGCGTTGCTCCCACCTCACTAATAGATGTTCCACCAAAGATACCTTGTTCATCAGTCTGTGATGAGCCTTTCAGCCAATCAGGATGAACCAATAAAGTCAGATCAATTTTTTTATTCTTGCTCATCCTCTTCGGTAAGTTTAAGGATTCACCATTTTGTGCTGCCACTGCATCACGATACTGATGTTGGCAATGAGGACACTGGTAGTTACCGGTGTTATCCATAATGGTATATGGGGCTTCTGAATCACTTACTACAAGCGGCACATCCGGAGCCATACGAGCTTCATGCCGCTCAATGTCAAAGCTCTTAGTGCAATGCTGGCATTCAATACCTTCCCAGCTTTTAACAGACAACGATTTCACCGCTACAACAGGGGATGTCATAAGTGGTGTGCGATGGCCACATCCAGGAGCTGCGCAAGGGCCATGCTTCGCCCAGAAGGTGTAAATTACCTCTGGGCCTTCGTACTTATAGTCTTTACGTTCTTCCGGCATTAGAGCAAGCGGATCAAAATCATCACCCATAACTTTTCCTGTCGAGCGTTGTGTCCATTTACCTTTTTCGCCGTTGGGACCTTCGCAAGCATAAAATGGCATGATCTGCGGCTTAACTTCTCGCTCAATGTGATCAAATAGCTTGTTGACCTCATCTAGATCTACATCAGCTAATTCATTCTTCACAACCAACCAGGCTACCGGGTTCAAATCATTACCCGTCATCTGCATACCTAGACGCGCACCTTCCACCAGAGTAGTACCGCCACCCATAAAGATGTCAGCTACTTTGAGTTTCCTAAACGCTTCGTTATTTTGGTGATTAGCATAGTAGTTATCCCATACCAATTTTGCAGCTTCAGATGGATCATCTGGTGCTTTGGTTGCTGCAGCAATCAACATAGAGCGGAATACACTTGATCGACGACGTGCCCACCACTTGCTCATTTGATAAATAGGCTTCCCTGCATTCCCTTCAATTTGTGCAATCTGATTGATCGGCAAAATAGGAAAATCAACCTCAAGACAGGTTAATGAGCGATTAGGGTCAGAAAAGTCGACAGACTCTAGATAAGCTTTTTTACCCGCGCCGACAGCTTCAGCTACCAGAACTTCAGTCAGTTGGGCTTTTGTTTTAAATGCCATAAAAATTTTATCCAATGAGCAATATGTGCTCACAATTAGCTGTTGGGTTTCGATAGTTCAATGAAAGGTACGGCCACTTCTAACAGACTCAAGCCACCATGGGCTAAACTTGGGTAACCGCCCTGGCTACGCCATTTCTTCCGACCTAGAACGATATTCCAATTGCCATGTTGTGTCGTCAGCACCTGCGACAGAGGTGGTACCCAATGCTGCTCAGTTTCTGCGTCTTTTACTTCATTATTACGACCTGATTTGAACTGATTTTTCAAATAAGTTTTCTGGTCTTCCGGGTATACATCGGGAAACAATGCAGGATTTGAATATCCATGGTCTGCTGTAATTACTAAGCGACGACCAGTAGCCAGTTTATCTACAAAAGTCCAGAACTCATCACCGGTTAACACCTCGGCGGCTTCTTTCGCCAATACCCTATAACCTGCACCTTGTTCAGCAAGGTGATGCATACGATCATCCGGCCAGTGATGCCAGAAAATAATATTCGGGTCCGCTTTTATCAATGTCGCACAATCAACCCAGGGCAGATCTGTAGATTCGGTAAAAGCATTCACAAAATCTGCACTTTGACCTTGATTGTTCTGCAATTTGGTACGTTGACCAAAGCCTAGTGCTCGTGCAAATGGTGTGGTATCACCTGGCAGTTCCGAGGCTGTTGTACATGCGCCATGAATGGTATATCCACGTTGCTGTGCTCCTTCCAGTATCCAAGGTGCTTCACGAAGTGACAGTGCATCAAGTATCAGGATAGCTTTCGGTGTTGTTTGGCGTTGCCAGAACGCTTTCAGTGCATCCACAGTTCTTGGGGAAGCATTCTCGAAACTCGACCACAAATCCCAAGCACTACCAGCCAATACATCATCTAGAGGTTTAATGGCTCTGTCTCGTTCGGTCGTTTTTGCATCTGCCAGATCTTTTCGGATTGGCTCAGCAAACAAGGACCAAAGGGCAGAAAAGATTTTCGGCCATGCTTCCTGTGCAGGTAGTCTGTGTATATCAGCGATCAGTGACTTATCCATATGCGTTTGCCTATTACTTATTGTTCTTTATCCAAATCCAGAGAGTAGGTAACCCCATCTGGTAGATTCTTCAGTAGATGCTCTAACTGTGCTCCAGTGAGCTGTGAAGTGGATAATTTAACTTCTTTGACCTTACTAAATTTATTAATACCCCACTGCTCAAGCTTGCCGAGTAGACTCAGAGTAGAAGTGTTCTGAGCGCTGTGGTGGGCAACAGAACCAGCTGAACTACCGAAAAGTGAACTAGGGTTTGGGGTATTTGAAGGCATTGGACCACCATTGCCCGGTAGGGGCTCATTACCACCTCCGGTTAAATCTCCCAATTCTTCTGGTACAGGCTGCACTGGAACAGAGCCACCCGAACCGACAGATCCTCCCGGCAAATGTAAGGTGGTTTCTTCTAGATCTTTACCGCTACCTAGCTTGCCACGCACCCTATACCAAGCGTCTTCTACGCTTTCTGACGGCTTTTTCTCATAAAGACTACCCTTAGCATTGATAGCGATCTTGCCTTCGGCACAGGCTCGGCCGATGCGCTCTTTAATAGCTGTTTCACCTAGCCATGGAATGCTTTCGGCCCCTTTAGAGGCAGGTTCTTTCAATTGTTCGATAAGGTCTGCCACACTACGGCTCTTTGTAGCAGCATTAAGCAGCATGCTATCAAATTCCTCTGGAATGAACAGCTCATTACGGATTTTCTCATCCAGCTTTTCAAGGATCTGCAGCCCTTCAGCACCGTGTTGCGAGATCTCAAATTCACATTGCGCCGGATCGGCGAAATTCCATACCACTAACACAGCAAAACGATCAAAGCGGGACTGCAACTGTTCACGTAGTTCTTTTTGATATTTGAGGTGTAACTGCACGTATTCACGCTCGGAATTTTTCCAATCGCTTGCTAAATAGACTGCTCTGGCCAATATGAGCAATGACTTATCATAGAAGATGTCAGCAGTACCTACGCGTGGCAGTAGAAAACGTACTGTGTTTCGTGCCTTTGTAACATGAGTTTTCAGCCATTCACCCAACTCTTTGTTATCAAGCGAAGCCTTGGGCATTACAACCACCGGAATACGGTTATCCCAATATTGAGGGTGGTCTTTCTCTTCAACATCAGACCAAGGTGCAGTTTGCCATTGTTTCTTTAATACGATAGTTCGGTAAATATTCGACTGGTTACCATCACCTACTAACGCATAACGAATTTCTTTTGCAAGATGTTCTACATCCTGATCGTTCTGGAAGAGCTTGTCATTCTTGGCGTGAGCCAATAGCTTAGCCTGCGGATTCACTTCATTCTTGAATACTAGTCGGTTAGCCTGGCGGTGAATGTTAAAGCTATTATCTTCAATAATGGCAAGCTCTGCTGCAAACAAGTTGTCATCTATCGCTTTTCGCTCAGTGATATCCAACTGTAATTCTGATGGCTCAGCGCCGGCATGGTTCTCTAATGACATCGAGCGAAGCCATAACGCTGACAGGATAGCCTCAAGGTGTGGTACCTGAGCAGCAGGCACGCCATTTTTTACAGCCTCAAGGTTACGGAGCGCATTCTCACGCAAATCCCGATGCAACTGGCTTGCAACAGAATCCAGTAACGAAGTAACACCTGATTTTTCGCTAGTTAAGCTGAAATGCGCTGGAGTAAGGATTGCAGTGTCATCACCAGATGCTTTAAATACGTCTACCAAAATACGCAAAAGGTCCCTTGTTTCTTGCGTCTCAGTTGCAATCAATACTTGATCATCCAGCAACTGGAGAAGACGCGGTGAATAGGGCCAAGCTTCTATAAACTGCCGTCGATGCTTCTCATGCTCAGAGCCCGAAATGTGACTCAGACGTAAAAATTCGTCCACATGGGTTTGAATCAGTACTGCGATATCGGACTCTGGAATATTCATCCTGTTTTCGAAAATTCGATAGAGTAAAAGACGCTGTCTGTCACGCTTGGCTTCCGGTCCTTTGAAGTCAATCCGTACCGGATTAACACGAAACAACTGTTGTGCCGCATCAGAGTTTCCTTCGCGTACCGACACCACAAGTGTTAGAAGCTCAGGATGCTTTTCTGAAATTTCTGAAAGAATTTGAATGAAGTTAAATGCCCAGGTCTTACGCTTGTGTTGACTGGAATTTGTTAATCCTTCAAACCAAGTCTGAAACTCATCGAGAATTAAAATGAAAGGCTTATTCTCAGCCATTTCAAGCATCAAGTCGTAGCCTGGCACCTCAGTACCGTGCACCTCCCATTTAGCTTTGATAATCTCACCATGTGGGTGTTGCTTGAAAAGCACATCCCAAACATGTTTGTAACGTTGAAGGTGAAGGCTTTCGGTAATGACATGCATACCGTACTGTAACTTTAGACTTGCAATAGCTGGGTTATTTAACCGCGCAGCCCAATCATTTAACCAATTTACCGTTGCATCCTGATCCTGGTGCATGTGTGAAAGTGCAGCCATGAGATGCGATTTACCCTGGCCGCGTGCACCAATAATAACGACAGGCTCTGCACGACCTGCCTGTACAGCCTCAATTGTCTTAAGCATGTCAATCGAAGGATAAGTAATTTTCAGGAATTCACTTGCAGACTTATCCAGTGCACCCGTGCCATTCCGATTATGCATTTCGATCATCGTCCCTTTAATACGATGACCAGAAAATTCTTCACGTAATTTTAACCCTAGCATGATTGGTTAACTCTCTTTATTACTTGATATTTGATTGTGTTGCTGCGCTATCCAATTATCTATTTCTTCTTTCTTGAAGCGCCATGAAGCTCCCAATTTGAATGCTGGGATCTTTGCTGATAAGGCCATACGATACACAGTACGCTCGTTGAGCTTGAGGTACGTTGCGACATCCTTAACAGTCATTATTTGCTCAATCATGTTTATCGTCCGTATTGGCAACATGGTTTCAAACTGTCGCAATAGTACAATAATGTACAATATTTTTCAATCAAAAATCTAAAAATCAAACACTTATAAAGAAAGTAAGGATATTTATTCAGGTAAGAAAATAATGACAAAACTAAATACTCTACCCTGTCATCAACCTAATAAATCAATAGAAAACAATACGTGCTTGAAGGAGTTATTTAGTATTAATAGCTAAATGTATTCTCAAATTTAAAATAGCGGCTCTGCTAGCGAAAACAAAAAAATAAGGGAACTAAAGTTCCCTAGTTATTCTCGACTCGCCAACTTACTTTCAATCCATTGATGGATCTCATAAGCTGACCAGCCGATACGATTTTGAGTGATTTTAACTTTCTTTGGGAATGAAGGATCGTAATAAGGTGAGTTTTCATCCATCATTTCGTAGATGGTAGAACGCCCCACCCCGACAAATTCTACGACCTGCTTAATACTGATGAGTTGATTCATTTGAAATGTTTGACCGATAAACGCATTCATGAGGCTAGCTCCTAATCATTGATGCGAGCGGCTATTCGCTCAAATAATAGAGCTGGTCTGTAAAATTTAACGTTAGCTATCTTCTCTCCTCTCGCTTAATTCACAGCTCTTACACTTTGCTGTAACCCCTGCTGAATATCCTGAACAAACCCTTCAGGCGAAGCTTGTTGCTCCACCGCCCGGTTCTGTTCTTGTTCAGGGTAGTATTCCTCCAGTACATCTAACCCTTCCTCTATATCCGTTTCAAACCTTGCATTGGCAAAACCTCGTCTAGCGATATGATCTACAGCCTCTTGATAGAATCCGGCCTGCTTGCTCTGTTCATCAATTTGCTTGGCTTGAGTAATGGCATCATTGAGACTAATCCCATCCCTTAAAGTTAGATCAACGTAATACACCGGCTGACGATAGCTTTGTGTGGTGCTTTTGCCTCTTAAAGTCAGTTGCAAAGGCAGACAAGACAATAAGCCTCCCGAAGCTGCATGGTAATAACTCAGCCGTGCAGCTAAAGTTCGGATGCTGTTGAAGCCAGTTGTTCGAAATATAAATGTTCCAAGTTCATCAGAGTCATCCAAATTCACATGCAGGCGACCGTAGGGCTTGCAGTTCCCTCCTTGAGCCAATGGGCATAAATCAGGGGATGGACAAGGATGTTGCTCTACGCCTTGATTGGTTAAACGCTGGCATGTTTCACCATTGCCGACACATACTGGTCGTCCAGTCTGTCGATCAAACAGGCTGTACTCCGCACGTAGGTTTAAATCAGGATCATTAAAAATCAGGCGCACAGGTATGGTTCTAAGCTTCTGATTAGGTGCTTGTGCACGAAGCTGTTCATCCAGCGGATGCTTAATCCAGCCATTCTCTTTGCTTTGGATCTGGGAAGTAATGGTGAACTGATCATCCTTTTCAGGTAGGCGTTTGCCATTCTTTTCTACTACCCGACCGATACTGATACGTCCCAGGGCAGGTGGTGTAATCGCTAAACCTTTAATCATTTTATTTTCCTCAATTTGATTTTGTACAGATCATCCAGCTTTATGCAGATCACCTGATTCAAGAAATATGTATATAGCTCGCTACAAAAGCCGCGACCGTTTGCCCTCTATTCCTAGCGAACGGAGGGCGGGGAGCTGTTTTTGTGTATCGCTATTTGAATGGGCTGAAACAGACTTAGTCGGTATAGATATTGAATCGACGACTACCCTGTTTTTGCAGTGGATAAAGCTCGATAAGTTCAGGCTGATGCTGAAGCAATGCTTTGGTATTCAGGCTGATGGAGTCCTTGGCTTTCTTCCAGACCACAGAGCCATTGGCAAAGGTGGCTCGTTCAGCATCTTTCATCAGCATCTGAATTTCATGCTTGAGCTGGTCAAAGCGTTCCTGCTTATGCTGAATCTCTTCTTTCATTTTGATGAGCTGCTCAAACATCAAATTGGCATTTTCATTTTGCGAAAGATCCTCTACCGTTAAAGGTACATGCGCTGGATAAAGTTGTTGAATCGCTTTAGCTGCGGATTCACTGGCATCGACTGATGGCGGAGTATCGTTTTCTACACACTCCCAAAAATATCGTTCTGCTTTAACAATATGCTCAATCACTGATTCAGACCGTGTCACTTTGAAGATCTTGGTTTCATGCCCACAGATCAAGACACAAACATGCGCTGCCTGTTTTCCTGTCACTGCAAGTTGGTGCTGTACCTGACACAGTACGTATAAAGGCACGCCATCTCGCCATAGTCTGGCACCATGTTCCCCGGCTGTTTTACACTCCAGGATCTGGACTTCATCACTCCCCACCACGGTATAATCCAAGTTGGCTAACATAAAGGACTTATCCGGATCGGGATGCTGAAGCACGGCATTGACCCGACGGACTTTATTATTGGTGTGCAGACTGTAGTACTCAGCCACCAATGGCTCTAGCTGTTTGCCCCAATACAACGGTGCAATGCCTGAACTGTCATCATTAACGTTCTGCTGAGTTCGACCGGTCTTGATCATCCACAGTTCCAGCATCGACATGTAAGGGTTGAGGCCGCAGGCGGTTGCGGCATCACTACTGCCAATGCCTTGCTTACGCACTTCCAGCCATTCCTGGTAATCCATATTTTTGGTATTGGCTAAACGCTTGGCTATCGTTGGTCGTTTAGCGACTGTGTTTGATTGATTGCTCTCATTCGGAATTGGGAAATGAGTTCGTTGAGGGATATTTATCGGTGCAATCTGATTCATGCTTTAATCCTTATAAGGAGTGAGGTCTGTAAAAATTTTTGGCATAAAAAAAGCCACATCTGGAGATGTGGCAAAAGGGGATTTTCACTGGAGAAGGATCATCTACATGACCCTTGACCATTATTGTAATAGCACTGGCTTAAATGAAACTTAAACCACTAAGCGAAGCGCCTGTTCTAGTCCACGCTGCTTTAATGCAGCACCTGCACCAAACCAGGCTGAATCGAGACGGTGATCAGTACTCATGGCACGACGTTCATGGTCAGCAAACTCGGTGATTGAACACAATAAACCATAGGCTGTGTCTTTCGCCGAACTGAGTTCTGCACCTCGCCCCTGTCCATTAAACATATCCATTACTTTAGTCATGGCACGTCCATTCGGTTCAGACTTTTCTTTGGCTGGATTTGCAGTGGCGATATTGCGATAGAACTGAATGATGTTCTCCTCCTGATCTGTAATGCTTAGGCTAGTGTTGTTAAACACCGCATCAAAATAGGCAGCCGCTTCACCTTGAGTGACCTTACGTTGACTCAGTTGTTTCATTTCATACATATGCTCATCCCAGGCACGGACTGAAATACCCAATTGCTGTTTAACTTTGTCAGCATCGAACTTAGTACTGTGTGGCACTTTCACCACACCAGCACTGCTACTCTGTCCACGCAGAGCAATGGCTAAGGTGTTATTACACACCACACGGATATTGGTGAACTGTGCTGTTGTCGCAAGCGTCCCATCGCAGGCGGTCGCCAGCAAAATATAGCCATTACTGACATCCTTGCCCTTCAGTGCTGTGCTTTGCCCAGTACGAGCCAATGCCCAAAACTTTTTACCGCCTTTCAGAACACCTGCTGTTTCCAATTCAAAACCGGATTGCTCAGTTAGATCCCGATAAAACTCCAGAATTTCCATCGGCTGGACTTCCTGATAGCGTTGACTGACCACAGACAGAGGCGCATGAGTATCGGAACGATAAAGCACTCGCTGTTCTTCATAGGGCATGATGATGCTTTGGCCACGTTCATTCTGTGCCATGTAACTGACATTTGAGGATTCAATCCGCCAATCCATGCCTGCTTGCTGGGCCCAGATTTCAATCGACTGATTTTGAGTGAGTTGATTACCTAAGCCATGCCAAGGGGTATCACCGACATACGCCATTTGTTCAAGTTGATGTGCCATATTTAATATTCCTTAATCTTAAAATTTAAAAATTGAAGATGCTTAGAAGAAAGCATGTGTTGAAAAATGTAAGGTTGTGAGATCAAAGCTAGATCGTATTTAGACCTATGAGGATCTATCTATTAGGCCAATTAAGCAGGCTTGACCCAGGCAAAATGCTGCTGGCAGTCCTGGCAGATAAAATTCATGGCATTACCATAGTGCCGTTCAAAATAATACTGACTGACCACTACCAACACACCACCAATAACCACCCCAACCATCGCACCGACTAAAGGTGGAGCGCCGGTCTTCTTCGCCATTTTTATTCCGAACAGCGCCATCTGGGCTGGGGAAAGGAAATACCGTAGCTGTTCAAAATACTGTTCATGAGGGTGTCCAGATTCGGTCTGCTTGATATTGGCAGACTGGCAATAAGGACAATGGATGAAAGACATAGATCAATTCCTATTAAAAAACTGGAAGGTCAGGCATAAAAAAACCGCACCCCGAAGGATGCGGTTTTGTCTTTAAGTCAATCGTGACTGGTTTTGTGCTTAGTCTTTATTGAAAGCTATAACTAGCATTGCCCTTGTCAGTTTCAACATCCACCTGTACTACATTGCTATATCCACATCCTGTTAACTGCAATTTCAACACCTGCCCCATCTTAAAGAATTGTGGATATTGAATTTTTCTTCGATATCCCTCATAGCTGCATTGACCATTATTGATCGACACATTTTTTGCTTCGATAGGATCAGGAGAGTTCGAGCGAATCGTTAAGACAGTAGCTGTTTGATTTTGAGCATACCAGTTACTCGTATCCTCAACACTCAGTTCAACGGTAAAAGTGTTCGGGTCTAAACTTGAGCTACATCCCGATAACATCCATCCAGAGGTGACCAGGAGAGTGCTAAGCAGAATAGGTTTAATTAAGATATTCATTATAAATGTGTCCTTCACTCGATATTCAGCTGTACCTGTTAAGCTTTAGCAGTAGTTATAACTGACCTGATAATCACCGGTATTGGCATCGATATCGACCATATGGACTTCGCAATCACTGCCAGTATGGAATTTATAGACATAGACACTATGTGAAGGGTCTTCTGTTTCCAGAGCTCCACGCTCTTGCAGGCTAAAATCATTCACAGACTTACCTGTATCTTTAGCAGTCTTCTCAAAAATATAATTTTGATACTGACGAATTTTGGCTTGTTCAAACTCAGGTAAATCCCGATAAGGAATCATGGACTCAATTGTCCCAGTGCTATCCTGATTAAGATCAAATTCAAAACTGAGTAATGCCGGGATCCGTGATTTTTTCTCTGGTGCTACGACCTTCTCTTGAAGATCTGCCTTATCAGTGTTTGTAACCTCATCACCACCCTGAATAATAGTTGATGTTACTGCCTCTTCCCCTTGAGGCACACTGGCTTTAGCAGTGGTTGCAACTGTGTCTGCCTGGCCATTTGACTTGGAATTAAAATAAAAACCAGCCACGACCATGATCGTCATGGCAATAATTGCAGCCAAGCCTAATAAAGTTTTATTATTCATGATCTCACCCGCTTAGTTAGGCACGGTAACTTGGCCATTATTGGCATTGTAGTGAACAAAGCGCGGACAACCACCCTGAAAGTTCACTGTAAAATTTTTCCAGCCACGATTACCAGGATTGGTTTTATAGAGACATTGATAGACTCCATTCCCTGTATGACGCGCTTGAACAAGATAGGATTCACTCGCTTGAGCGAACCAACCTGCTTGCGCGAAAGATGCACCTGCGAGCAATGATGAAATAAGGGCAGTTTTTAGGAAGGTTTTAAACATAATCATTTTCTCTTTTTTATAGGTATCACCAGTTTTTACAAGAACCAGTGTCCCCCATGTCATGAATGGTTGAATGAACATCTATGTTTTTTTGAAGTATTTAGACGGTAAAGCACCCGGATCTACGGCCCTCAAAACAGCATGAGAGAGTCATCTTCATATCAGTAATATGTAATTGAAAAAGTTTTATTCTTAGAAAGTCATCGATACAGCTATGCTGTTGATTGCATAGCCTTAGGTCTAATCACTAATCGGCACAAATATAAAAAAATAGAAATATAAAGGACAGTATTGATGTAAGCGCATGGCGTACTCCTTTGTTTTAAAAGAATCCTGCCAAATCACTGTCAATTGATGGTGGCAGAACGAAGAAGGGTTGACAGACTGGTAACAAAGAAACCAGCACGCGCAAGCGCGTCCCCCCTCCGCCCTACCGCAAAGAAAGGGGGACGAACGGGTCCACAACATGCAAAATGAAATTTCACATATTGTCTTTGTTAATGGGTCTGTCAAAACCCGCTGACGATGTAGATCAGCAGGCTAAGGATAATCTGCACGTTGTAGAGCGTCAAGCAAGTAAAGGGATATGATATAAAATTTTAGCGTCGCACTGGTGCGCCATCAAACCATTGAAAAGTTTTAGGATAAATACAGATTCTATTCGGAAGTCCATACAGTCCCGTTTGATTTTCGGGCATTTTATTTAACGCACCCAGCGGACATTGTGCTTCTTCTTGAAGAATTCGATCAATCTGAAGTGCTTGCTCAGCATCCAAGCTAGCATGTTGATGATTCTCTTCAGGACACATGCATGCCCCCATATATCCAGTCACCTTCAGCCAACGCTCCCTGATATCATTACAATATCCAAGAGAGTCAGAATAGAGCGATCGGTTAAACGTTAGATAAAAATGAATAATGTAGCGTTGCTGCGCAGCATCCCGCACAATCTGATAAAAACGATAAACCACCTGTGTTCTATACCAAAATGCTGTAGCTAAATTTTTTTGGAAATTTAAAAAATATCGATATAACTGTTGTAAATCGCTAATTTCATTCCCAACTTCATTTAAAGTTAGTTCGAGTTTCAAATCTACAGCATCAGGGTAGATCTGGCTTGTATTGCAATAAGACACTCTCAACTTTTCAATCCGCTTGTCGTATCGCTCATTCTGCTTATTCATTTCTTTAGATAAACAGGTACTTTCAAACAGCATTCTCAATCTTTTTAAGATCTTTTCCGTATAGAAAGCTGAGGTTTTATGCGCTGTCACTTCTAAGAGATTGAGCTGTTCTTCTCTTAATACGCTACAGTAAGCCTGAAAGAACTTATCCACCCAAAATGAAAAGCATAAATGCTCGTTCATACAGGCCGTCATCATTCTACGCCACCCCGTAAAATAACCAGACAGCTTTCGTTTAAACTCCTGATCTATGCTTTTTCGATGCTCCTTATATTCAACACCTTCGGGGATTGGGGTAAATCGAATCCTTTGGTAATACTCTAAAACATCCTGTTCCAAACGGGGTGCTATAATAAACTCAAACTCTGAATGACTCATGTGCTGTCCTATGAATTAATTGACTTCATAGAACTGGTATGTTCATATTTTTTTAAACCAACTCTCCCTTTCCAGCTTTGCTAAAGCGGTTTGACCATTCCAGTCTTTGATTTTCCTATTTGCATCAGTATCAGGAATAGGACGGCCATGATGCTGATAATCCCCCTTATAAAAGGTTTTACGTCCTTGTAGTTTAACTAATAACATTTGGTCATATTTTTCAGGATCACTGAGATACGCAATGGCACATAAAGCATTATTGCATTGTTCCGGCCCCGTTCGACGAGTATCTCCAATCCCTAAACGCCCCTGACCCTCGTAGTTCTTTTTACTATCTGAATGATTGATGTTCCACCCACTCCCCCTGCCTAATGTAATCTCCTTCCACTTATCAATCACTTTCTTGGCAATATAATAATCATTATGATGTTCTGACTTGTTAATCACCAATCCCAAGTGAGTGTGAAACCCATTCGTTATGCCCTGCTCCAATGCGACTGCATAGGTCAACAGCGCATCAAAACAACCATTCTTATCAGTAATCGCATCACGTAGCTTATCGATATGCTGATAGAAGTCATGTACCGTAATATCTCTCAGGTTATCCTTGCTATAGCTCAGATCAACTCGAATCAGCAGCACTGAATAGTATCCCTTAATCGCACCCTCGAACTCCTCAAGTAGACCAACTCGATTCCGTTCTTTTTGGCTATAAAATCTTGTAATATCCTCACGGATGAGCCCTCGATGCGCATGCAAGATTCGTCTTACCCCCTTAATCTCACCTATAGAAAACTCTGATAGATATTCACCAAAACTGAGCATTCCACGCTGGCTATTAACAAACTCAGTGACTGCGATAAATGCCCTAATCGATGCTGCGTACTCAACACCTTCCTGTTTAAATACTTCAAATGCACTCCATAAGCGTTCTAGATTGAAAATAAACGCTCCATTCGGCATATCCAAATTAAGACATACGTCGACAAAGGTATGAATGGCATACATGACGCCTGCCTGATGATCTAAATCGAATTGAAACACTTTAATTTCCTTAACTATGATTAGCGTCATAGTTAAGCAATAGACTTATTTTTTTAAGTTAAGTCATGATCTAAAGAAGGCATATATAACTGATCAAGTGTTAGCACATATCTAATGACGATTTCATTCTGTCGAAGTTACAAACCAACAGGTCAATTCAGCCAAGGAGTCCATTCATTTTTACTTTATCTATCTGTTATTGTTATAGATATAAATGTAATATTTATTGGTAGTTATATTATCTATAATAATAGAAAAAACCGCCTTATTGTATGAACAACCAACATAGCCTAGCCGCATAATCCAACTTTCAAACTCTCGACAAGGCTATTAGATTTTAAGATTTGTTAATTACGATAGTTAAGTCATAAAGTTCTATTTGCGCTTCTTGTAGACCTTTATTCCTTTTACAACTTTTTTTTGGGAAATTGGTGTAAGTGTAAAATATTGAAATCTATGGCTTACTTCATAAAACCACTTATACACCATTTCATTTGTGGTCTCTTTAACTGGCTGTAAATTATTAAAATTGATAATTTCCCATTGTGTTGGAATTTCTTGTATACCAACTTTTGCAATGTCATCCTCACAGTTCTGATTATATCTATCAAATACAGCTTCTAATTTTGAAAAATACTTCTGCTTAAAAGTATGCCCTAAAATTTCTGAGGACTGGTCATACTCGACATAGTGTATGTCTAATGAAAATAAAATCTTAAATTGATACTCTCTTTCCCCAATATCCACATTTTGAAAAACACACCAATGGCCTAGATAAGCATAGATTTTTGACCCTTCTGATTTTTTCAGTAAATCAATTGCATTACGGACTTCAGAATCTATGGCTCCAAAATTTTCAACAAAATTAGAACATTTCACTTTAAATCTGATAAAAATATGTGTCCCATCAAAGCCTTTATGTTCAGACCAGTAATTTATATAAGACCGATAAGCTTTTTTACTTTGAGCTTGCTGGGAAGTTAATGTTGCTTGAACTATGCTGTTTTTATTTTTTACTATCAGCATACTTTTTATGTAGTTACATCGATTCAAGGATCCATACCCTTTTTTCAGTAACTCTGGAGCACTCTCTAAAAGCTCCCCCAAATCGTTTAATAAGATATAACGAATATTTTCTATTAGTTGTGATCTTTCCTCATAAGGGGATACGACCTGTGTATGAAACCTATCTCTATTGATTAAAATTGATTTGATAGCAACATAAAGGGTTAAGACTCTAATACTAAATATAAAGCCATATTTAGCAAAAATTGCACTTAAACCATCAAAATGTGTTTTTAGATCAACAAATTCAAAGAACAATTCATATAGCTGATTAAGGTCTGTTCCTACAGATCTAGTCCCTCCGTGCGCTGGCTGAGAAATACCTTGCCTCCATTCTCCTACAATATAGACGAACATCTCTGTTTTCATGAGAAAATCGAACGACTCATTTGCAAAGTCTGCTGGATAAGTTCTTTGCAAATCATTTGCCAAAAAACCATAACAGGTTTCAATTTCCTCTAATTTTTTTTTCACCATTTGAGTCAGAGTGAACTTTTTAGCGATCGTACTGAAAAAATTTATTGTGCTACTTTTAGGCTTTTTTACAACCTTACGCTTTGTCTTGAAGCTTTTTGTATTAAATGGAATCAGTTCGTTTTTAGGATCAGGATAGTAATGTGCATTACCACCAGGTAACTCTTTGCCTGCAACCATGACCTTAAATAAATTAGTCTGATTCGCCATGTAATTCAGTGTAAATCGTACAAAATTAGTATAGCGCGCAGAATCTTTCCTCAACATTCCCTCGGTCACAAGATTAGACCATTGATGATTTTCTACACGTTGCACATAAGGATGAGTAATTGTAATTTGACCTGGGTATGAACTATTTCTTTCATAATCTGTCAGCTCATTAAAGGTGCTATACCAAACTTTCTGAATTTGAGACGCCATCATTGATAAGGTGATGTGATCTTTATTCTTGAAGATGAAAATTCCAAAAACATTAAAGGTTGAATTCACGCCATATTCTATTTTGTTAAAATTGGTGAGCAACCCGTCTACGTGATCTAATTTTTTCAAAAATTTTTGTAAGTGTTTTTCACAGCGTTCTCTCGCATGTTGTAATGATTCAATAGAAAGACCAAGTACAAAAGAAGGTTTAGGATCTACATACAGCAAGTTTAAGCTTATAAACTTTAATGACTTTGAATATTTAAAACACGCATCCAATCGTTCTTTAAAATGACCAATACAATCATCCATATTGACCAAAAAATCATCTGTTACAAAAATATGCTGGCGGATGAAGCTAGATGATTTTGTATCAATATTTTCTCTCGGAAAGTTACCTTTAATAAGTTGGCTTAAGTAATGATCGATTTTTTGTCGAAAAACATCTGGATACAGAATTTGAGCTGGTAGAAAGAGAGCACCATTCAAAAGTGAGCCCAGAGGTATCTCAGATCTACATTCTAAATTGCCCCTCGGAACACCAACACTATTGTAAATAGAATCTAGTAGTTGGTTTTCAAACTGATTGGAAATATCTTCCCCATAGGCTTTTAATAAGCTAAACTCGTAAAGACACTGAAGCATTTGCCACCGTGAATTTGACAGTGGCAATCTGTTTTCACATTGAAAATTCGAATCACTATAATAAAAATCACTTTTCCTGATTCTCCTCCAAAATCTAAAAATCTCAGAAATTTCCTTAATCCGTTGTTGGCAACTAATCTGCTGAATCACCACTATTCCCCCAAAAATAAATTAAAACCTATATCGCTTTATTACCAATCTTATTTTCAATTTAAGACCCTATCTTCACTCTATCAAATTTTATTTTTAAACACACCCTAACCATCAGAAATTTAAATTTCATCTTTGCTTAATTCACCAATAAGTGTCTAAAAGACATCATTCAAACGTAAAAAAACGGACATCATGTGTCCGTTTTTTCAGCTAATAGTATTGTTTGCTTAAAGCCATTCTTTAACCTTTTCCCCATACCACTCCATCAACCCTACCCTCTCATCCCAGTATTGCGCTCGGTTATATGCAGAGCGAATTCTATTCTGAGGTACATGAGCAAGCTGACGTTCAATTGCATCAGGATTGAATAAATTTGATTCATTAAGCACAGTACTGAATAAAGATCTAAAACCATGTGTGGTCATCCGACCTGCATAGCCCGAACGCTTGATTACGGCCAAAATAGACTCGCTACGCATAGGTTCTTTGTTATTTAAACGATGTGGAAATAGCAGTTCCTGATTATGAGTAAGTCTCAAAGCCTGAAGCTCAGCAATCATCATGTCCGTCAACGGCACACGATGCGGAAGTCGATTCTTCATACGCTCTTCAGGGATATCCCACTTACGTCCTTCTAGATCAAATTCTTCCCAGCGTGCTTGCAGCAACTCACTAACCCGAACGCCTGTCAGCATGATCAGAATAATGGCATGATGCGTTTGAGCATCACTTGGGTAAGCTCTTACCTTTCTTAAAAATTCAGGCATTTCAGAGGCCGAAAGCGAAGCCAGGTTTTTGACTCGTTTATTCTTGAGGGCATAAACTAAATCACCTGCCGGATTGTCATAGCGGTATCCATGGGCAATAGCGTATTTCATGACCATCCCGCAACGAGATAAGGTACGTTTTGCAATTTCAAGTGAGCCTCTTGCCTCAATCTTCTTAATGATTTGCAGAATCTCAGGAGCCTGAATCTGATTAATACGCTTATTAGCAAGAGCAGTATAAAGCTCATCCAATGAAGCTCGTACATTACTAATATGTTTGGATGACCAGGTTTCTTTTTGATTATTGAACCAATCTTCTGCAACTTCTTTGAAATAGGGCTTTAAGTCTTCATGCAATACTGAACGTGAGTATCGATGCTTAAGCTCGTATGCAAGTTCCCTTGCCTTTTTTAAACTTAAATCCGGATATGGGCCAAGCGATTCAGACTTACGTTCACCATGGACAGTGACGCGCACATTCCAATATTTTTGACCTTTGGTGGTAATGATTAGAGATAAACCATGTGAATCTGAAAGACGATACTGTTTGTCTTTCGGCTGTGCTTTTCTGCATTCAGTATCTGTAAGTGGCATGTCGATTACCCATAATTGATGTATTAATTTCTGGGTAAATTTTCCCAATATTTACCCACAAAGAGCAAATATGGGGTCAAATGAGATCAGACAATATCGGACAAACAGGCATAAAAAAAAGCCTCTAAACGTTGAGTTTAAAGGCTTTTTTAGATTCCGACGGATTACTTCGGAAAGAATTTTGGTGGAGGTGGCGGGAGTTGAACCCGCGTCCGCCAGCACTACGCTCGAGAATACTACATGCTTAGATATCGTCTATTGTTTTAACTCTTTGTGACCCGACGAACAGGGTACAAATCGCGATCCTCTTAATTTAGTACAAAGCCCCGAGGCTTGGCTTTATACGGACTTGTGTGCGTGCGCTTCAGTCGGACTCTCTAACCACAAGTATTCGGAGAGGCGGACAAGCTGCCCTTAGGCAGCTAGAGCGTATGATTCGTCGTTTGCGACTAAAAAATGCAAATTTGATTTACGAGAGAAAATGCGCTCTCGGCATGCATCTATGAGTTTCATCACCAGCGTCGAAGCCAGAAACACCCCCAAAGTACAAGGCAATCATAGCATAAATGTCAAAAATTACGATGTATTTTCTGAACATTTACACAACTTGATGCGCTTAATTACATTATTGCGCTAATATTTTACTTTTCAAGCCAAATAACAGAAAAATTATGAGCTATTTACTGGCACTAGATCAGGGAACTACGTCAAGTCGGGCCATTATTTTTAATGAACATGGACAAGTTCAGGCAACGGCTCAACGTGAAACGCATATCCACACCCCACATTCAGGCTGGGTGGAACAGGATGCACAGGAAATCTGGAGCTCACAGATTGCGGTGGTACAGCAAGCTTTAGCGACTGCAGGTATTCTGGCAAAAGATATTAGAGCCCTTGGCCTGACTAACCAGCGTGAAACCACTGTAGTCTGGGATCGTCGAAACGGCAAACCGCTCGCCCCGGCAATCGTCTGGCAGGACCGTCGTACGTCTGATTGGTGTAACCGGCTGATTGAACAAGGCCTGATGTCCAAAATTCAGCAAAAAACAGGCTTACGGATTGACCCTTATTTTAGTGCGGGAAAATTGGTCTGGTTTTTAGAGCATGTCGAGGGAGTACGAGCACTCGCTGAACAAGGCCATGTGGCATTTGGTACGATCGATAGCTGGCTGATCTGGAATCTGACCCAAGGCGCAGAGCACGTCATTGAAGCCAGTAACGCTTCTCGTACCGTGTTGATGAATCTGCAGCAACAGTCGTGGGATGAAGAGCTACTCGAGCTGTTTAATATCCCTGCTTCGGTCTTACCGAAAATTATTTCTTCTGATTGTTATGTCGCTGACACTGCTTCTGGCTTACTGGGGGCCAATATTCCCATCACCGGCATTTTGGGGGATCAGCAGTCTGCCCTCTTTGGCCAGTCCTGTTTTGAGGTGGGCAGTGCTAAAAACACCTATGGTACTGGCTGCTTTATGCTGTTCAATACCGGACATAATATTCAGCTTAGCCAGAACAAGCTGCTTTCTACTCTTGCCTGGCAAGCCCAGGACCAAACTACCTATGCGCTCGAAGGCAGCGTATTTATGGCTGGTGCTGTAGTGCAATGGTTACGCGATGGCCTCGGAATTATTCAAAAAAGCAGTGATGTGGAAAAACTGGCGCATCAGGTCGAGCATAGTGACGGCGTGGTTCTGGTTCCCGCATTTACCGGACTGGGCGCGCCGCATTGGGATAGTGAAGCACGTGCCTTACTCTGTGGCATGTCACGCGGTACGACCAAAGCGCATATCGCTCGCGCAGCATTAGAATCAATCGCCTTTCAGGTATCGGATGTGCTCAGTGCGATGCAATCTGATATTGCACATCCCCTTAAAGAACTGCGGGTTGATGGTGGTGCCAGCAGCAATGACATGCTAATGCAATTTCAGGCCGATATTCTGAATGTACCGGTACTGCGTCCGCAAATGCTGGAAGCTACCGCCTGGGGCGCAGCCGCTATGGCCGGATTAAAAGCTGGCGTATTTTCCGACCTGAATGAAATTTCCCAGTCCTGGCAGCTGGACCGTGCTTTTGAACCCAAAATGCAAAATGACGAAAGAGAAATGCATTTAGCCAAATGGCAAAATGCCTTGAAACGGGCTAAATCTGATCTCTAAATCCTCTAGGTTCATATTTGATCATCATAAAAAGCACTGTTAAACAGTGCTTTTTAGCTTCCTCAATTCACGATTTCATTAATAGGCATAAGACGCAATCGCTGTTGCAATCGCCTTATCTTCATCATTGACCATGGTCATGCGCATGGTGCAGCCCTTACGCCCCAAACGTAAGGTTTCTGCACGTGCAATAAAATATTTGCCACGTCCAGGCGCCAGATAATCCACCCGCATATCGACCGTCGCCAGACGCGACACTTTTTTAATGGTATCTGCAATCGTTTCCGGTTCAGCTTTTTTATACAGTTCGCCCATGGCCACAATACCACCGACGCTATCCAGTACAGTTGCAGCCAGACCGCCATGCAGAATCTGGAAAGCCACATTACCAATCATGAAATCCTGCATTTCTACATAGGCCTCAATCTGGCCCTCGACCACCCGCATGGTCATGCCGTTATGCTTAAAAAAAGGAGAGCTATTAAAAGCATGTACCAGCTGGTTCAGGACTACATCAATATCCACTTTCGAGCCCAGATGTATATTACCGGTCCAGTTTCTCTCTGTCTTACTCATCACTTTGCCCGAATCCACCACAATAAAAAACCGCTAATTTATGCCCAAAAATTTGAGTTAGGGCTACAATAGAGGCCTAGTTTAATACTGATTACTGAGATTTTTATGACTTATACGTTCAATCGTCCCGCGTTTCCTGCAACTCGCATGCGTCGTATTCGTAAAAATGAACATTTACGTTCGATGGTTCGTGAAACCCATCTCGCGGCAGATCATCTCATTTATCCAGTATTTGTCCTGCCAGGACAAAACCAGACCCAAGATATTCCAAGTATGCCGAATATCCAGCGTCTGTCAGCGGACTTGTTGTTAAAAAAATCAGAACGTCTACTGGAACTCGGTGTCAATAAACTGGCGCTATTTCCGGTCACCCCACAAGAAGATAAAAGCCTGACTGCAGAAGCTGCGTGGCATGAAGATGGTCTGGTACAAAACACCTTGCGTTTATTGAAAAAAGAACTGCCAGAAATGGTGCTGATTACTGACGGCGCATTAGACCCGTATACCACGCATGGTCAGGATGGCATTATTGATGAGAACGGTTATGTCTTAAATGATGAAACGGTCGAGTGCCTGATTAAACAGGGCTTGAGCCATGCCGAAGCCGGTGCAGATGTGTTTGCTCCAAGTGACATGATGGATGGCCGGATCGGTGCGATTCGTCAGGCCTTTGAGCAAAATGGTCATATCTATACTTCGATCATGGCCTATTCAGCCAAATATGCATCAAGTTTCTATGGTCCGTTCCGTGATGCAGTCGGTTCTGCCAGCAATTTAAAAGGCGGCAATAAATACAATTACCAGATGGATGTTGGTAACCGTGCTGAAGCCCTGCATGAAATTGCGCTGGATATTCAGGAAGGTGCAGACATGGTGATTGTTAAACCGGGCATGCCTTATCTGGATATCGTCCGCGAAGTCAAAGACACTTTTGGCGTACCAACCTTTGTCTATCAGGTCAGTGGCGAATACGCGATGCTGGCTGCGGCAATTCAAAATGGCTGGTTATCTGATAGCGTCATTTTAGAATCATTGATGAGCTGTCGTCGTGCCGGTGCAGATGGTATCTGGACCTATTTTGCTGAAGAAGCTGCGCTTAAACTGAAAGACATGAAGTAAAAGGATTTCGGCGCAATGCATATTGCCATTGTCGGCGCTGGCATCACCGGTTTGATGTCGGCGCTGGAACTGCTTGAACAGGGATGTTCTGTTACCCTTTTTGATCAACAGGCCGCCGGACAGGCTGCATCCTGGGCTGGAGGAGGAATCCTTTCCCCGATGTATCCCTGGCGTTATCCCGCTGCTGTAAATGCTCTGGCTCGACATGCCAAACCCATGTATCAGGACTGGAATCAAAAACTGCAACCTTTCACTGGCATCGATTTCCAGATTCATGAAACAGGTATGCTGATTTTTGATGAATCCGATTTTGAAATCGGTTTAAGTTATGCCAAAACACATCAGGATCCGCAGCAACAGGCAGAATTGCTTGATCAGGCTAAACTGCAACAGATCAATCCAAGAATTAATCAGAGCAAATTCAAGCAGGCGATTTATTTCCCTGAACTGGCGAATATCCGTAATCCACGGTTATTACAGTCGATCATTCACTATTTGAAGCAGCATCCTCGTGTCACCTGGCAAGAAGACTGTAAAATCACTCGGCTCAATATTCAGCAAGGCTGTGTAAAAAGTATCTCAGATGAACATAGCCAGGTTTTTCAGGCAGATCAATATGTGTTCACAACCGGAGCATGGTCGCAACACTGGTCACAGCAACTTGGTTTGGAAATTCCGGTACAGCCGGTTCAGGGCCAGATGCTGCTGTTTAAAACGCCAGAAAACTGGCTGCCGACCATGTGCATGCATAAGGTGATGTACCTGATTCCACGTCAGGATGGACATGTTTTATGTGGTTCCAGTATGCGTCAGGTCGGTTTTGACACCTCGCCTTCTAGCGAAATCCGGCAGGATATTTTACAGGCGTGTATCGAGATGGTACCGGAACTGGCAGATTTTCCGCTGGTCAAGCAATGGGCCGGATTAAGACCCAGCTCACCCGATGGTATTCCCTATATTGGCAAAATTCCCAAGCTATACAATGCCTGGGCCAATTTTGGACATTTCCGGAATGGTTTATGCATGGGGCCGGCATCAGGCAAACTACTCGCTCAACTCATCCTTAAAAAAATGCCAATCGTTGATCCAGCTCCTTATGATCCTGTCCGTTTATTAGAGCCCAGTCGTTTAGTGCTTTAGGATATTATCCAGTGCTTCTTTCAGAGTTGGATAATGAAACTGGAATCCAGCCTCCTGCAAGGCTTTGGACTGTACATACTGACCGTTTAAGACCAGTTGTGACTGTTCTCCCAGCATCATTTTCAGACTGCATGCGGGTAGTGGAAGTAAGGGTTTGCGCTTCAGAATCTGGGCCGCAGTTCGTGCAAACTGGGCCTGACTACTTTTTTCTGGCGCGACCACATTAAAGATCTGCTCGGCTGTATCCTCAAGTATCAAGAATTCAATCGCTCGCAGTACATCGTCTAGATGCACCCAGGTCACTGGCTGACGTCCATGACCAATCCGCCCGAACAGATTCAATTTAATCGGCAATAGCATCTGCGGAAGAATCCCGCCACCTTTGCCAAACACCACCGCAAAGCGAACAATCTTGGTGTTCTGGTTAGTATAGGACAAGGCCAGCTGTTCCCACTTTGCACAAAGTTCAGACATAAAAATATCTTGTGGCGGACTTTGCTCCGTGCAGACCTGTTCCCAGCGCTCATTGGGGTCAATGCCATAATAACCAACGGCCGATGTTGAAATAATTCGTTTCGGTTTAAGCTGATTTTTTTCTAAATAATCAAAAACCTGTTTGGTGGTGTCTAAACGGCTATCCAGCAATTTCTTTTTACGCGCTGCCGTCCAGCGGCCTTGACCAATGCTTTCGCCAGCCAGATTGACCACATAATCAAGCTGATGCTGTTTTAATTCATCCAACTGGTTAATCCAGTGAAAGTCCGGATGTGGTTCAGGTTTATTTTTCTGACGGGTCAGACCAATCACCCGATAATCACGATCCAATAAAAACCGTACGAGATGACTGCCAATAAAACCACTCGCTCCCGTCACCAGCACTACAGGTTTATACATCAGTCATTCTTCGCCTTATTATTTTCTTGGTTTAAATTATACGCCACTCATCTTCAGCTTTTTTAAAGCAGGAATATTTTTGTAGTGGAGAATTTGTATCTTTCATCATTCAATCAATTTATGAAGATCGGCTGTCACACAATGATTCATCAATACTCACTGAGGCGAATGGCCAAACATTTTCTCTGCCATACGCTGGGCCTGCTTGCCATAAAACCAGTACGTCAGCAGATACAGCGGAATCGCAATCATCAAAAACATGATCAGCACAATGCTCATAAACTGTGGTTGCTGTAGATACAGCAGAAAGTCCTGCCAGGCATTCGGATTGGAACGGGTGGCGATCACAATACCGAGCAAGAGAAACAATAAATTATAGCCCCAATAAATCAGGCTAAAACCGAGCGTGAATTTTTTACGTTCTGCCTGGGTCGGCGCACGTTTTTGCTGTTTTAGAAATTTAAAAAGCACCCAAATCATGGCTACCAGATAGGGAATAATCGTCAAGATTGCCCCCATACCCATCGGTAATAGGGCTGCCACCACACCACAAATACAGGTAAAAACAAAACAGATAAAGAAAAACCAGGTAAAATAACGACTTAGTGGCAGCATATGCATGACTCGGTGATCTTCAACAGGTGAGTATAAAAAAAATTAAATTTTTTTTCATTTTATTGTCAACCATCCACTAGAGGGTGACGTTATATAGAGTACAAGGGGCAAAAATTTGGACTGGCATCCACGAATTTTTGCTGACCTTTAGAGCTAAAGCAATAAGTCTTAGTGTACAGGAAAATTTTGAATAGCAGCCAAAATCTTCCTGTAACACAAATTTGACCGACGATTTCATCATCACTCGAATCGTCGGTTTTTATTTTTTAAAATCCCTATTTTTAACATCTGAGGGCTTGCAGAGCCTTTAATATCTGATGATCCGGATACAACCGTCCATTAATATCCATACTGATCAAAATAAATTCAGCTTAAGCATCACCAACAATTCGCTGAAATATCGTTTTACAAGTAGATTTTTACCTGTGCTTTTTCCTATAGTAGCAAGGCAGATATCTTGGGGTTCACTACATGGCAGTTCATTTTCTTCACACTTCCGATTGGCATCTGGGACAATTTTTCCATAACCATGACCGTGAATTTGAACATGCGCAGTTTTTGACTTGGCTACTTGAGCAAATCAAAGTAAAGCAACCGCATGCCCTGCTGATTGCCGGCGATATTTTTGATGTGATCAATCCTGCGTCCAGTGCGCAAAGACAGCTATACCAGTTTCTGGCCGATGCCCACGATCTGGCGCCACATATGCAGACCCTGATGATTGCAGGCAATCATGATTCCGGTTACCGGATTGAGCAGGTTGAACCCTTGCTGGCCAAATTCAATGCCAAAGCAGTGGGAATAGTAGGCCGCACGGCAGAAAATACCTTGAACCTAGATCGTCTGCTTATTCCTATTTATGATCAGGATAAAAATATCATCGCCTGGTGTCTGACCCTGCCCTATTTACGCAGTGCCGAAATTACCGGACTGAATGAACATACCAGCAATAACCAGAACGCGATCAGTTATCTGCATCAACAACTGATTGCCGAAGCCAAAGCCCGCAAACAGCCACATCAGGCACTGATTTTAATGTCACATGCGCACATGCAAGGTGGTGAGACCTCGGACTCCGAGCGTCCGATTATTGTCGGCAATGAAGAAGCCCTGTCGACGGCGCTGTTTGATGACGTGATTGATTATGTCGCGCTAGGGCATTTGCATAAACCACAAAAAGTCGGTCAGCCGCATATTCGCTATAGTGGTTCCCCAATCCCTTTGTCATTTAGTGAAATCCATTACCAGCATCAGGTGGTTGAAGTCCGGATTGATCCCGAACAAAACCCGGAAAACCGCTTTCAGTACGATGCCTTAAGCATTCCGCGTACTGTCGAGCTGTTCCGCATTCGTGAAAAGCTGGAAAATTTAATCACTACAATTCAGGCCTTGCCTGCCGGAGAAATCGGGCAGCTTTCTGCACGGCATTTTCTGGAAGTGGAATACACCACTGATGCGCCGCCTCCGGTAGACCTGCGTCAGCAAATAGAACAGGCCCTACCTGCTAACCGTTACCGACTGCTGCGCATCAGCCGGATTTACCAGCAACAGGTCGACCTTAGTTCAAGCCAGTCTAAAATTGATCTGGCACCCCCTACCCCGGAATCGCTATTTTTCAATATCTGGAAAAAAATGGGCTATAAGCAGGATCATTCGGTACAACGGGATTTTCAGGAATTACTGAATGAAGCCCAACACGAACTTGCACAAAAACAACAAGCCTAGGATCGGCCATGAAAATTTTACGTCTAAGTCTTAATAATCTGGCCTCCCTCACCGGCACCCATCATATTGATTTTGAATCGAGTCCTTTGGCTCATGCCGGCCTGATTGCCATCACCGGCAAGACTGGTGCCGGGAAATCTACCCTGCTCGATGCCATGTGCCTGGCGCTGTATAATGAAATCCCCCGCCTAAAAGGTGCCACAGGCAGCCTGAAAGATACTGGCGGTCAGGATGTGTCCATCAAGGATTCCAAGAATATTCTGCGCCGTGGCTGCGTGCATGGTTTTGCCGAACTGGAATTTATTGCACTCGACAGCAAACGCTATATGGCACGCTGGGAAATTAAACGGGCACGCCAGAAAGTCGATGGCAATCTAAAAGTAGACCGCTACGTCAAATGTCTGGATGATGATACGACACTGACGCAAAAAATATCGGAAGTCACACCCTTGATTGAAAAACTGGTGGGCTTAAGTTTTGAGCAGTTTACCCGCGCAGTTTTGCTCGCACAGTCGGAAGTCGGTGCCTTTCTTAAAGCTAAAGATAATGAACGCGCAGACTTGCTGGAATATCTCACCAATTCACAGATTTTCAGTCTGGTTAGTCAGAAAGCCGCAGAGAAATTCAGCGAAGTCAAAAACCAGCGCAACGATCTGGAAAAGTTGATCGGGCATATTGAAATTCTGTCTGAAGAAGACATCAGCACTTTACAGCAGCAGCAGAGCTCTTTGTCTTTGCAACTTCAGAATTTGCAGCAATCAGAAAAACTGCTAGAAAATGAGAAACAATGGCATCTGGACCGACATAAACTCTATGCAGAAGTCCATGCCAAAAAAGAAGTCTACGAAGTACAGCAAGATGCAGTAAATAAATCTGCAGGACAGCAACAGCTACTGGAGCAGCTGGATGAATTCCAGTCGATTCGGGATCAGTTTGTGAGTCGTACCCGTCTAGCCCCTCAAAAAGAGCAGATTCAGCACCAGCACACCCAATTTACGCTGGAATTTCAAACGCTCAAACAGAGCTTTGTAGCAGAAGAAGCCAAACTTACAGCCTTACAACAACAGCAGCACCAGTTTCAGCAACACTTGGCAAACCTGAAACCGCATCTGGAGGCAGGTTTAAGGCTGGATCATGCAATTGATACGGTATCAGAGCGGTACAAAAAACTGCATGCAGAGCAAAGCCAGTTTCAAACCCTTCGTCTACAGCCTTTAGAAGAACAACTGCGACAGCAACAACAGACTTTGAATCAGCTACAAGCTCGGCAAGAAAAGGTTGCACAACAATTGGCTGAATCTGGCTTTTTAAATGTGTTCGATCTGGAGCCGCAAAGTACCTTGCAACGCATACAAGACTTTATGCGTCAGTATCAGCAACTGCAGCAACAGAATCCGGACAGCCTGAAGCAGCCTTTACCTGAACTGGAAAAAACCGTTACAGTACTTTCAGGAAATCTGAACAAGTGGATACAACAGCATCATAGTCTGGAACAGCTAGAAGAGCATCTCAAAACCATTCAGGAAATGCGTCAGCAACGCCAAGCGGAACAGCGTCAGCTCGACCTGCTGCAACAGCAGGTACAACAAATCGTTCAACAATCACAAGAATTTGAACAACTGCAATCTGCTGTAAATAGCCAACAGCAGCAACTAAAAATGCAGCAAGAGGCCGAACAGGCACTACATCAGCAGATTCAGGCTGAACAACAGGCCTATGAACACCTGGAACAAATACTTGCCCAGCAACGTTTATTGCATGCGCAAAGTGTGCAGGATCTTCGTGGCCAGTTAAAACCGGATGAGCCATGCATGGTCTGTGGAAGCCCAGCCCATCCTTTTGTCGATGCCGTCCATGAACATCTGGAACAGAGCCTGAACCAGCTACAGGAGCAACAGTTACGGCAGGCAAAACAGCAGCTCGATCAGCAACTGCAATCTCAGCAGCAGCAACGCATTGAAATGTCTAAAGCACAAACAGTAATTGAGCAACAGCAACAGCGTTGCCAGATCCTGCAAAACCAGATTCAACAATCCTCTGCTGACTGTAAATCTCAACTACTTAAACTGGAAGTGGTTACCGAGCAGCACAATGATCTTCCTACATTCATCCAGTTACTGGCGAATCACACTCAAAGTTTGGTCCAGCAGCTAGAACTATCACAACAGCAGGAACAACAGCTCCAGCAACAATTACAACAATGGCGTCAACAACAACAGCAATTGCACCAATTACAACTGGCTCTACAGCAACGTCAGCAACTCGACCAGCTGATACACCCAGTTTTAAGCATACTGCCCGAGCAGTACCAGTCGCAGCCACCTATGCTCTGCTTACCTCAGTTGCAACGACAAGTAGAGCACCGCATGCAGCACTTGGCAGTACAAAAGCAGCTGGAATCTGACCTGCATCAACAGCAGCAGATATTGGAAAAGAGCCAGTATCAACTACAATTGGAACAGCAAAATTTTGCTCAATTGAGCCAGTCTGTAGAGCAGTTGATTCAGCAAGGCAAAGACCTGCGTCAACAACTGGCTGAACTGACCCAAGAACATGCAGGACAAGTCTACCGTGTCGCTGCAGAATGGCGCAATGCACTAGAGCTACAAGCCAAGACCTTAGAGCAGACTTTAGAACAAAAGCGTCAATGCACGGCGCAGGCCGAAAAACAGTGGCATCAAACCCACTTAAAACTGCAAGAATTTATCAGCCAACTTCAGCAGATCGATCAGCAATTGGCTCAATATCAGCAAGATATTCAGGCATGGCAAGCAGCACATCCTCAAGTGACGGCAGCTCAAATTGAACAATGGCTCAGTATTGATCTGAGCAACCATCAACGCATTCGTCAGAATCTGGCCAACCAGAAACAGGCACTCGAAAATGCCAGAACAGCCTGGCAATTACTTGAAGAACAATATCAGGCCCATTTAAAACTACAGCCAGAACATGAATTTGAGGAAATTGAACAAAAACTTGGCATGCTGCATCAGGAAAAAATAATGCAGCAGGAAGTGCTCAATGAAACTGATGCCAAACTGCGTATGAATGCCAATAATCAAAACACCTATGCCAAATATCAGCAGCAAATTGAGCAGATCAAAGCCGAAGAATACCGTTGGGGTCGTATTTACGACCTGATCGGACATAAGGAAGGTACCAAATTCCAGAAAATTGCCCAGGAACATCATCTGGATATTCTGGTGGAATATGCAAATCAGCAGTTGCAACCGTTGGCACCCCGCTATCAGTTACACCGTATTCCGGATAGCCTGAGTCTGGCGATTATTGATCTGGACATGAATAGTGAAGTCCGCCCTGTGCTGTCCCTATCGGGGGGTGAAACCTTCCTGGTTTCATTGGCTTTGGCTTTGGCGATTGCCAATATGGCCTCCGGCTCCATGAAACTGGAATCACTGTTTATTGATGAAGGTTTTGGTACGCTAGATCCTGCTTCGTTACATATGGTGATGAATGCACTGGATCATTTACAAAGTCAGGGTCGTAAAGTTGTATTAATCTCGCATGTGCAGGAAATGCATGAACGGATTCCGGTACAAATTCAGGTCAAGCCTGTCGGTGCAGGCGCCAGTACCATTCAGATTATAGGTTAACGATGATTCACCCTGCCCCGAACAAGCTCTCGCCCTATTTCAGCCTACAGCTTGAGAGCCTGCGGGGCATCAGTGCCATTGTGGTGCTGTTCAGTCATTGCTTTCAGGCATTTATTGCGCCTTTCGATACCAGCATTTATTCATGGATACGTCTGCTTGGGCAGGCTGCAGTCATGATTTTCTTTGCCTTAAGTGGCTATCTGATCGGCTATTCGATCCAGCACAACATTCATCAGCATGGTCAGTTCAATCTGCACCGTTATGCTCGACAGCGTTGCAGCAGAATTTTACCACCCTTTCTGTTTGCCATGGGGTTGACCCTGGTTCTCTATCTACTCGCTCCACTATTATTTGCCAGCCATACTCATGCTTTTCAACACAGTTTTGGCATGATGATCCGGACTGACTATAATGTAGACATGATGGAATTTTTTGGTTCGCTGCTATTTTTGAATGGCTTTGTAACACCAACGGTTTTAGCCAATGCTGCACTCTGGAGCCTGAGCTATGAAGTGTGGTTTTATGTGCTGGCCGGATTCCTACCTTTTTTAAAAAATTCGGAAATCGCCAAAATCGGATTTTTTATGGTTCTGGCTATACTGTCAGTACTGAACATCCAGTTTTTTATTTATTTTCTGGTCTGGCTCACTGCCTTTGCCTGTTCATTTCGATATATCCAGCTACGTTTTTTAAACCGCTTACAATCGGTCAAACTAGCCCTATTCGGCTTGGCATTTCTAATTGCCTGTTTTGATGCTTACCAGTTTCAGGTGATTGATGAGGCCCAGCAATACAGTGCTGCGAATTTTGTCCCTTTTAATTTCTGTCTGGGTCTGGCCTTTAGCTGCTGGCTGGTACAACTCCAGCATCAACGCAGTCACTATCATCCGGTCTGGGTTCAATCTGCAGACTTTTCCTATACCTTGTATGTCACCCATTTCCCCTTACTTTTATTTATTTTAGGCTGTATTCCGGCAACTTTGGACTATGGTCTGGGCGGAGCAATTTTAGCCTTGCTTGCGAGCATGTGCAGCTTAATAGTTTTTGCCTGGTTAATGGCTAAATGGCTCGAACCAGCCAGAAAAAAAGCGTTATCCAATACCCTGCGATAACGCTTTGCTGCAAAAAACTGACATTAGTAGTTTATACATCTTTTTTAGGCCGTGCGCCAAACAAGGCCGTACCAACACGAACCATGGTAGAACCCGCAGCAATCGCGTCGGTCATATCCGCAGACATGCCCATACTTAAAGTATCCCAATCTTCAGGATGTGCATGCTGAACTTTGACTGCATCAAATAAAACTTTGGCATCAGCAAAGGCTTGAGGATTATTCGGTGCTGGAATCACCATCAAACCACGTAAACGCACATTTGGCAGTTGGCTAATCTGTACGACTAAATCTGCAACCGCATCTGGTCGACAACCATCTTTGGTATCCTGACCATCAATATTCACCTGAATACAGATATTCAGTGCAGGCTGATCATCTCCACGCTGATTGGATAAGCGCTCGGCAATAATCAGTCGATCGACTCCATGCACCCAGGCAAAATTTTCTGCCAGAGCCTTGGTTTTGTTGCGCTGCACATGACCAATAAAATGCCATTCAATGTCCAGCTCTTTCAGGGCCGTGATTTTTTCCAGCGCTTCCTGCAAATAGTTTTCACCAAAAGCATGTTGCCCGGCCTGATACATATCAGCCAGCACGCTACTTGGCTGGGTCTTGGAAACGGCAAGCAGTTGCACCGCATCTGCTTCGCGGCCCGCCTGAATACAGGCAGTTTCAATTTGCATTAAGACCTGATTTCGTGACTGTTGCAACATATTCATTGATGGGGTTCTCATTTCATTCATCTTTTTTTCCCTTGCCCATGAACTAAGTGTTGGTTAAGCTGTGGGAAAGCCTTATTATTCTATCAAAATAATTAACATTTTAATGAACTCGGGGACCTTATGGATATCACAGAATTGTTGGCATTTTCTGCTAAAAATGGTGCGTCGGATTTACACTTGTCTGCGGGCTTACCGCCAATGATTCGTGTCGATGGGGAAGTTCGTCGCATCAACCTGCCAGCATTAGAACACAAAGAAGTGCATAAACTCGTTTATGACATCATGAACGACAAACAGCGCCGTGATTTTGAAGAAAATCTGGAAACTGACTTTTCTTTTGAAGTGCCTGGCGTGGCGCGTTTTCGTGTCAACGCATTTAACCAGAACCGCGGTGCCGGTGCGGTATTCCGTACCATTCCCTCTAAAGTCCTGACCCTTGAAGATCTGGGCATGGGACAGATTTTTAAAGATATCTGTGAATATCCACGTGGTCTGGTACTGGTCACAGGTCCAACCGGTTCGGGTAAATCAACCACCTTGGCGGCGATGCTGGATTATATTAATGACAACCGCTATGACCACATTCTGACCGTTGAAGACCCAATCGAATTTGTGCATCAGTCCAAGAAATGTCTGATTAACCAGCGTGAAGTGCATCGTGATACGCATGGCTTTAATGAAGCATTGCGTTCGGCACTGCGTGAAGACCCGGATATTATTCTGGTCGGTGAGATGCGTGACCTTGAAACCATTCGTCTGGCATTAACTGCCGCAGAAACCGGTCACTTAGTATTTGGTACGCTGCATACCACCTCAGCGGCCAAAACCATTGACCGTGTGATCGACGTATTCCCTGCCGAAGAAAAAGACATGGTACGCGCCATGTTATCTGAATCCCTACAAGCCGTAGTTTCACAGGCTCTACTGAAGAAAAATGGCGGTGGGCGTGTCGCAGCGCATGAAATAATGATCGGTATTCCGGCGATCCGTAACCTGATCCGTGAAAACAAAGTCGCACAAATGTACTCAGCAATTCAGACCGGTGCCAACTATGGCATGACCACGCTGGATCAGACACTAAAAACGCTAGTGTCCAAAGGTTTGATCAGCCCGCAAGTTGCATGTACTGCAGCCAAACAGCCAGAAGCATTTTTATAAAAAAATTGAATTGTATTGGGGTTTATATACATGGATTTTAACGGCTTACTCGATTATATGGTGGAGAAAAAAGCATCGGATCTGTTCATTACTGCCGATGTCGAACCGTCCATCAAGATTAATGGGCAGATTTTACCGATTGGTTCGGTAAAATTACCCGGTGCGGCAGTAGGACAACTGCTCCATTCCATCATGACCGAAAAGCAGCGTAAAGAATTTGCTGACAGTCGTGAATGTAACTTTGCCATCAGCACGCCGGATAAAAGTGCCCGCTTCCGTGTCAGTGCCTTTCAGCAACGAGATCAACCGGGGATGGTGCTGCGTCGGATTGAAACTGTTATTCCCACGATGGATGAACTCAAGTTACCGCCGATTCTAAAAGAACTGGCGATGACCAAACGTGGCATCATTATTTTTGTCGGGGCAACGGGTACCGGTAAATCAACCTCGCTGGCGTCTTTGGTCGGTTATCGTAATGAAAATTCCAAAGGTCATATCATTACCATTGAAGATCCGATCGAATTTATTCACCAGCATAAGGGCTGTATTATCACCCAGCGTGAAGTCGGCATCGATACTGATTCATTTGAAATTGCCCTGAAAAATACCCTGCGTCAGGCACCAGACGTGATTCTGATCGGTGAGATCCGTTCACGTGAAACCATGGATTATGCGATTGCCTTTGCCGAAACCGGTCATCTGGTCTTTGCTACCCTGCACGCCAACAACGCCAACCAAGCGATTGACCGGATTATCCATTTCTTCGAAGCAGACCGACATAATCAGCTGTTCATGGACTTGTCCCTGAACATGAAAGCCATTGTGGCACAGCAACTGATTCCAACCATCGATGGTAATGGTCGCCGTGCAGCGATTGAGATTCTGATTAACTCACCACTGATTGCCGACTTGATTCGTAAAGGTGATGTGCATGAGATCAAGGATCTGATGAAGCGTTCCCGTGAACTGGGCATGCAGACCTTCGATCAGGCGCTCTATGATCTGTATAAAGCCAAACAGATCAGCTATAAAGATGCGCTGAAACATGCGGATTCACCAAATGACTTGCGTCTGCAAATCAAGCTCTCAGAAGAAGGTGGCAGCCACTTATTACGTGCGCATTCCAATATTACTTTTGATGGTCAGTCCTGATCATCTTGAAGGCATAAAAAAACAGGCTTCGCATGAAGCCTGTTTTTTTTGTTTGAACCAACGCTCAAATTATTTTTTACGGAACACTTCCTGACAGGCAGGCGCATCGCAATAACCATACAGATTCAGTGAGTGACCGGTTAATTCAAAACCAAATTTTTCAGCAACGTCATGCTGCTCTTTTTCAATCGTGTCATTAATAAATTCAACAACTTTGCTGCAATTTAAACATACTAGGTGATCGTGGTGATCTTCCTGCATAATTTCAAAAACTGAATGATTATTTTCAAAATTATGACGTTCGATGATGCCCGCTGCTTCAAACTGCGTTAACACACGATACACAGTTGCTAAACCTACATCTTCGCCCTGATCGAGTAAAGTCTTGTAAATATCTTCCGCACTTAAATGATGTTGTTTTGAATTTTCTAGTAATTCTAATATTTTAATTCGTGGAAGGGTAACTTTCAGCCCAGCTTTTCGTAAATCTTGGTTTGAAATAGTCATGTAAAAAGGTCTCTCAACAAAATCAAAGTTGGAATATGCAACAAAGTTTAGATGCAGTATGATCTATCCTTGGATCAAATGCATCATAATTAATTTGGGATAGTTTAGCAAAATGCAAAAAATCATGTTGACGTTATTCGTCACTTCATTGCTCGTCGGCTGTTCGACATTAGGTGTTTATAAAGTAGATATTCCACAAGGAACCCCTTTAACCCAAGCACAAGCCGCTAAAATTCAGGTGGGAATGAGCCATCAACAGGTGCGTTTCTTACTGGGCAGTCCAACAGTAAGCGATCCACTGAATCCTTTACGTTGGGACTACATCTATAACTATACCCCAGGAACCTACGCTAAAAAAGCCAAGATCCCGGCAGCCCAAGGCCAGCATTTGAAAATCTACTTTAACCAGTCTGGTATCGTAGAACGTGTTGAAGGTCTGGAGACGATTCCAGAATCTCAACCCGGCTTACCAGGATCAAAAGAAGCAATTTTAAATGCTCCTCCACTATAGTCGGTTTCTCATGAAAAAGCCCCTGAATCATCAGGGGCTTTTTTGATTAAGCTGATTGATTGAGCAGATCATTGAGGCTACTGCTCATTCAAGCCGCTTTCTATTCGGAAGACGGTTTCAGCTTTCTTAAAAGATTGCCTCTGGCATAACGACCCACAGGATTTTTCTCGGCGCGTTTACGTCGGATATCTTTAGGATTGATGGTCAGTGCTCGGTAAATTTCTACCCGATCCCCTGCTGCCAGTGGCTGCTGATGATCTTGCAAACGCACGCCAAAAATGCCCAAAGATAAGGGTTCAGGCAATTCGACCTGCTCACGTATTCCACTTTGCTCAATCGCATCCAGTGCCGTCATGCCGGGCTGAAATGGCACGGCTAGATGAAATTGTTTTTCTGGCGTCGCATACGCTACCCAGATCATCGCCTCACTCATCAGACGAATTGTCCCAAGACAGCAATGATTGCCAGAATAATCCCGACAGGTAACACCACGCGTACTGCAATACGCCAAATGTTATAAAATGCTTCAGAGCTGAAATTCATTGATTTACGCAAATGACTGATCTTCATGATCCAGCCGGCAAATAATGCATAGATCAAACAAATCAATAAGCCCCAGACTAACAACACCACATTGAAAATTGGACTTAGATTTGGAATAGCCCAGATCAGCGTGACCGCCGCCACAATTGCCCATTGAATTGCAGGATGAAGCTGGCGTTGCTGTAATTGTTCACGTGCCATTTGCAGCATTAATGCGGCAGCTGCCACCATTGCTGCGACCAGAGTAAATGCAGGAATTTGTGCTTGTATGGCAAAGAAAGCAAATGCAATGACAGCAACTAGCTGCGCAATCCAGATCGGCAATACCGTCTTGCTGGCGACATCCTGTTGTTGTACAGCGCTCAGGCTAGATTGCCAGTACAAGCCCATGCCCAGACCACTTGCGACCAAAGCCAATACGGTGGCATTGCCCCATTCCGAGAACTCGACTGGTGTGACTTGCCATGCAGGTAGCGCAGTTCCCATCACATTGGCCAGAACCAGAGACGCCAGCACACCAATCGCTGTAACCACTAATAAAATTTGACGTGGCAGCAGTGACAAGGCCAGCGCAGCAATTGCCAATCCGATCAACAGAAGATTCGGTGTAAGATCAAGTGCAGCAACCGCCAGAACATTACTGGCATTGTTCAGCATGGCACCTGCCAAAAACGGAATAAAGATCACACTTAACCAGCCGACAATACGCCATTTCTGTGACGCATCAGCTTCACGGGTCAGCGTCGACAGCGCCTGTAATGGCGTTGTTTTAGAGCGCTTGGCCAAAGCAATTTCCAAGTAGCAGACTGGAAGCGCCAGAATCAGCATGGTGGCCAACCAGAGCATCCAGAAATCCAGCTGACGATCAATCTGTATACCGGTTATCGGTGCGAGCGTCGCGATGATAATAAACGATAAACAGAAAGCCATCAGCGGCGATAACCATTTTGACATAGCATTGTCCTGCATGATGCATTCCTATAAAAATCTAGCGCTATTTTGCCTTGTGAAGCGGTGAAAATCAAAAACAAAAAGCAAACCACCATGACAGTGATTTGCTGCGCAAAAATTATAATTAGATTTTAATTTTTGTTATCTCGTTACGTCTTTTATTATGAAAAGAAACGAGCGAACCAGTTTTTACCTGTTTTCTTTTCTTTTTCCTTGATGATCCCCATCATATTTTCTTTCACGGCACCGACATAATCGGCGTCATCATGCTGAATATGGTTAATCAGCCATTTCGATAATACTTCGTGCAGCTCTGATTCAATGGACTGTCCCAGTTCAAAACGGTCACGATAAGACTCGATTTTTTTAATAAACAGGTCATGCACACGTTTATGCGGCACCCGATATTTATAGCCGGCTTCTTCCTGAAGAGATTCCTCAAAGGTGAAATGCGACTGGGTATAATCAATAATATTGTCGAGAATCTGTTTAATACGGGCACGCTCGGTATTGGCATCAATTCCATCAATTTCGTTGATATAATCGAGAATTCGTTTGTGCTGATCGTCAATCACATCGATACCAGTATTATAATCTGGAACCCATTTCATTTTCATTACGACCACCTATAAATATTAAGGACTTATAACGTGAAAATGAGCATATAGCGTATTGATTCAAATAAAAATGAAGCAAATTAGTCGGCTTTCCGCCTAAATACGGCTTTTTCATTTTAAGTTTCTGTTATATATAATTAAAAATAATTTATCCTGAGTAAAAGGCTAAGATATTAATTAACCAAAATCCGCAATAAACCTTTATTTATTATTAGATTTTTTCTTATTTTTTAAATATAAAAAAACGGAGTTTAAACTCCGTCTTTAATCGCATTTCAATATTGATCAGCTCGCGTGACGCGTTTTAAGGAAGGATCAAGACGTTCACGTTCCAGACGTTCAACATGCGTCAACTGAGAACGTACTTTCGCCCCATGCTGAAACAGGATCATTTCACCGGGCTGGAAGGCAGTCCATTCTTCATTCTGGGTCAATGGTTCAGTGGTAATCACTGCGACGCGATCTTCAGGGGTCGTGACCTGACTAAAGTCCACTTCGACATCAATATCAATCAGCTGAGCCGGTCTAAACGGGTATTCACGTACCAGCCAGTGGAGTTTAGTAATCGCATAGCTAAACAGCGCCTGACCATTCGACAGGCAGAAATTAAAGGTGCCATGCTCCGCGATTGCAGGTGAAATTTCAGCTAGAAGATCGAAAACCTGATCCAGTTTCGGCTCATGATAGCCAAAGCGTTTCACCAGTTGATCCAGCAGGTAACAGAAGACACGCTCACTGTCGGTATTTCCGACTGGGGTAAAGCGCCCTGACAGTTCAGGAAAATAATCATATAAATCGCCATTATGGGCAAAAATCCATTGCCGCCCCCAAAGTTCACGGCTAAAAGGATGCGAGTTTTCCAGATTAATTTTGCCTTGGGTCGCTTTACGGATATGGGCAATCACATTGCGTGATTTGATTGGATAATTACGTACCAGCTCGGCAATCGGTGATTCAATCGCGGACTGGTTATCGACGAACAGACGGCAGGCTTTATCTTCAAAGAAAGCAATCCCGAAACCATCCGCATGATCAGAGGTAATGCCCGCCCGCTGGGAAAACCCGCGAAAAGAAAAAGTAATATCCGTCGGGGTGGCACAATTCATTCCGAGCAGTTGGCACATGGTCTGGTTTCAGCTCTCTATTTACTTAGAAGCTTATTGTGCATGACTGTCCCAGTCATTTCAAATAGGTGGCTATAAGAAATCCAAATAAAAAAGAGTCTCTATTGAGACTCTTTTTCGCAAAAATTGGCTTAAGAACGATGCGGATTGGCACGATTGGTAATGAGGGTGCCCACACCATGATCGGTGAAAATTTCTAGTAAGCTGGCATGAGGTACACGGCCATCCACGATATGTGCACTTACGACGCCGCCTTTTACCGCATCCAGCGCACAACCGACCTTTGGAATCATGCCGCCATAAATCACGCCAGTTTCGATCAGACGATCGACTTCTTGAGTGGTCAAACCAGTCAACAGGTTTTTATTTTCATCCAAGACACCGGTGATATTGGTGAGTAGAATCAGTTTTTCTGCACCTAGGGCTTCAGCGACTTTACCAGCGACCAAATCAGCATTGATATTATAGGTATTGCCTTCTTCATCGACACCTAGCGGGGCAATGACTGGAATAAAGTCACTATTGGTAAACATTTCCAGAACATCGGTTTTCACGCCAACGACTTCACCGACCAGACCCAGATCAATTTGCTCAACTGAACCATCTTCAGCCACTTTTTCCATCAGCAGCTTTTGCGCACGAATCAGGTTGCCGTCTTTACCGGTAAGACCAATCGCACGACCACCATGCTGGTTAATTAGGTTCACGATAGATTTGTTAACGCTACCGCCAAGTACCATCTCGACTACTTCCATGGTCGCAGGATCAGTCACGCGCATGCCGTCAATACGGTCTGATTCGCGGCCCAGCTGTTTCAGCATGGAATCGACTTGCGGGCCACCACCATGTACCACGATCGGATTAATACCGACTGTTTTTAATAATACGATATCACGTGCAAATGAACTTTCCAGCTCAGGATCGGTCATCGCGTTACCGCCGTATTTTACCACCAGGGTTTTACCCGCAAAGCGTTGAATATACGGCAAAGCTTCTGTCAAAATCTGTGCTTTGTCGATGCCTGTTTGTTGATTTGGCATTCGCCTCTCCTTATTGAGCATCTAAAATGTCTTGAGCGATCTCTGGATAACGGTCACGCAACATGGCTACAAACAGATGACGAATTTCATTTAGACCTTGGGCATTATTGGCATCAAAGCGCACTGTGAAATACTCACCTGTATTGGATGCTCGAATGATGCCAAAACCATCCTCAGAATCAAGACGTATCCCATCAATTTTACTGATTTGCGCATTAATTCTTGCGGATTGTTGTTCAACGAAGTTTAAAAGCTCAACAGGACGTACTTGACGCGTTGAAATATAAAGATCTTCAGTACCATGTCGTTTTGGATAAGCCGCCAAGGCCTGCGCGAGAGTTTGCCCCGTTTGGTCGAGATATTCCATGACTCTGAGCGCTGCATAGAGGCCATCATCATAGCCCCAGCCGCGACCATCATTAAAGACATAATGTCCGGCATATTCCCCACCAAAAATCGCCTGATGCTGAGACTGGTTCAGATAAGTTCTGAGAAATGAACTGCCGGTACGAATCATCACCGGTTCCCCGCCCAGACGTTGCACTGTATCGCGAACCAGAGTTGAACATTTCACATCATAAACAAATTGGCGTGGTGCTGAATCGCTTAGGCAAATTTCGGCAAACAGACATAATAACTGATCGGCTGTGATAATCTGACCCTGTTCATCAACCAGAACCAGGCGATCGCCATCACCGTCCAGGGCAATACCGAGATCAGCCTGCTGTTGCATGACAGTTTGGCGTAAAGTCTCAAGATGTTTGTCCTGCGAAGGATCCGGCGCATGATCCGGAAAATGTCCATTGGCCTCACAACGTAAAGCAGTCACTTCACAGCCCATTTTTCTGAGTACCAAGTCGGCACAACGTCCGGCGGAGCCATGCAGACCATCCAGAATCACTTTAAATGAGCGCTTTAATTGAATATCTTCTAATATTCCCTGCTGATACTGCAGGCAAAACTCTGGAATAATCTGATGCGGCAGTTCGGCTAAACCAAGTAGCTGGCTATCGCAATGCGACTTTGCCAGTTGGGCCACCTGTTGAATCATCTCAGGACAAGGTGGTTCACCATCAATAATCCATTTAATCCCATTATCTTCTTTAGGATTATGACTGGCGGTGACCATAATGCCATTGCCATCAAACTGGCGTGCGGTGAAATACAGCATCGGGCTGGAACAACAGCCTATAATAGTGGCTTCCAGCGAATAGTCTTTAAAAATACGGGCAATGATGTCGGCAAAAGCCGGACTACTGATGCGTGCATCATAACCAATGGCGACACATGTCTGTCCCACAGCCTGATACTGCTGAGCTAAACCGTGGGCAATTGCATCAATGATCCCGGCACCTAATAGACTGACTTTACCGCGTATGTCATAGGCACGAAAGATATGCATGGGGAATGGATGATTCATAGATCCCATAAAACTGTCTTTTCACTATTCGTTAAAATAAGGAGATTTAAAATGATGATTTCATCATAATGACTTTAAACATTTGTTTTTGTTTTAAGACTCGCTATTTTTAAACGATTTCAATGTAACAATCAATTATAAAAATATAATCTACAACTTTAGAATTATAGGGTTCTTGTAATTAAACAATGATTATTTAATTATATTTATTTTGAGTTTCATCTGATTAGATATTTGATCACTACATAAATTTTTAGATTTAAATAATTCTACTTGGCCGAAAAATAAGGTTTTATTTTTTAAATATATTTCAACCCACTCATTTTTTTTAATATTTAATCTAATCAACTAAAAATGGCTTACATCCAGTTAATGAATGTAAACCATTATTAAAACTTAGTTTTTACCCGTATGACCAAAACCGCCAGCACCGCGTTCAGTCGCTTCGAATTCATTCACCAGATCGAATTCAGCTTGTACCACAGGAACCAACACATACTGCGCCAAACGTTCACCTGGCTCTAAGCTGAATGCCGTCTGACTACGGTTCCAAACGGATACCATCAATTCACCCTGATAATCAGAATCAATTAAACCTACCAGGTTACCCAACACGATCCCATGTTTATGGCCCAAACCCGAACGTGGCAAGATCAGACCAGCAAATGCAGGATCTTCAATATAGATTGCTAAACCAGTTTTTACCAAAACCGTTTGGCCTGGTTCAATGATTGTGGTTTCTGCAACACACGCACGCAAATCCAGCCCCGCTGAACCTGTCGTAGCATAAGTCGGTAATGGCCATTCCTGACCAAGACGCGAGTCAAGGACTTTCACCTGAACTTTCATGTATTCATTCCTGTTGTTTCATTTAAAATAAGTGACAGCGCTGCACCTTATCGTTTGATGAGGTTACGCAAATTATCAAGATAATGTTGGGCTTGTAATTTCGGATCGATGTTGCTTGCCAGCTTTTTCTTACGACCTAACCATTCCAGCTCATCTTCTGGTAATTCATCCAGGAAACGGCTTGGGGTCATTTGCTTCATCTGCCCGCCCGCCTTGCGCTGTTCTGCCAAAGTAATGGTCAAGCCCTGACGTGCACGGGTAATACCCACATACATCAGACGGCGTTCCTCTTCGACCGTTTCTGCAGCGATCGAGTTTTTATGTGGCAGAATTTCTTCTTCCAGCCCGATCAGATAGACATAAGGAAATTCCAGACCTTTAGACGCATGCAAAGTCAATAAATTGACTTTATCGGTGTCCTCTTCTTCCTGCTGCTGCTCGAGCATGTCCAGCAGCACCATTTTACGAATCACACTTTCAATATTTTTTTCATCAACATCTTCAGCGCGGTTAATCAGGCTTTGAATGCTGCTATAGAGCACTTCGATATTGTCGAGCTTGGTCTTTTCCTGCGCTGGTGTGGCTGCAGTTTCCTTGATGTAATCGATATAACCGGCTTCAATCATCATCTGGCGGATAATTGGCACTGGTTCATCATCATCCAGTAAATTGCGGGTAAAACCCTCAATAAAATCGGCAAACTCAGCCAATTGAGTCGTGGCCTTTTTCGGAATCGCCATGGTCAGACGCTGATCCGCAGCCGCAGCCAGAAGCGACAGATTATTTTCCTGAGCAAATAGACCGAGCTTTTCCAGCGTTACCGGACCAATTGCCCGTTTTGGCGTATTGATAATTCGTAAAAATGCACTGTCATCTTCAGGGTTAATGATCAAGCGTAAATAGCTCATCATGTCCTTGATTTCGGCACGTGCGAAGAAGGACTGTCCGCCAGATAATTTATACGGAATCTGCATCTGGCGCAGATGGGTTTCTAAAATACGCGCTTGGAAATTGCCGCGGTACAACACCGCATAATCTTTCCAGCTTTTACCGTTCATCAATTTATGCGTGATCAGGTCTTTAACCACGCGTTCTGCTTCATCATCATCATTGCGGCAGGTAATCACACGGATCACTTCACCATGGCCTTTGTCCGACCAAAGCTTTTTATCAAAAATATGCGGATTATTACCAATCACGGTGTTGGCTGCTTTGAGAATACGACTGGTCGAACGATAGTTCTGTTCCAGTTTAATCACTTTTAAATTAGGAAAATCCTGCTGCAGCAAGGCCATATTTTCCGGTTTAGCACCACGCCAGGCATAAATCGACTGGTCATCATCGCCTACGGCGGTGAACTGTCCCATCACGCCAACCAGTAATTTCACCAGAATATACTGCGCCGTATTGGTATCCTGATATTCATCGACCAGCAAATAACGCACGCGATTTTGCCATTTGTCACGAACTTCGGCATTTTCCTGCAGCAAGCGCGTTGGCATCACAATCAGGTCATCAAAATCCACGGCGTTATAGGCACGCAAATTACGTTCATATAATTGATATAAATGCGCAAACTGCACATCTTCGGCAGTTTCACAGGTGGTATGTGCCTGCTCGGGTGGAATCAGATCATTTTTCCAGTCCGAGATCATTTTCATGGCTTTGGCAATCAGTTCTTTGCTTTCTGCACCGGATAAATTGTCACGCTGCATCAGATCCATCAGAATGCGTTTACAGTCGTCAGCATCCAGAATCGAGAAATTATTTTTCAGTGGGGTATGTTTCAACTCCAGGCGCAGCATATTCAGGCCAAAAGTATGGAAGGTCGAAACTGAAACGCCTTTACTTTCTTCACGCGTCAACAATTTGCTGACACGCTCTTTCATCTCACGTGCTGCTTTGTTGGTAAAGGTCATTGCGGTAATACGATGTGCGGGAATCCCGCAATGCTTGACTAAATACGCGATTTTTCGCGTGATCACTGAAGTCTTGCCTGAACCCGCTCCTGCAAGTACTAACAAGGGTCCTTGAGTGTATTTCATGGCTTCAAGTTGCTTGTCATTTAACTGACTGGCGAGTGACATATGGCTTCCTCTTCTAGATTCGGCTCCGATTATAGTCATCTCTGCGTCAGTTGCCTAATTTAAAATACGATTAATCAGATCAATATTCAGATATAAAAAAACCACCCGAAGGTGGTTTTTTCTTAAGCGTTCAAGAATTATTGAACTGCATATACCGCGATTTCTACACGACGGTTTTGCTCTTTACCTGCGGCAGTTGTATTGTCTGCAATTGGGTTCGCTGAACCTAAACCTTGAGCATTAATACGTGTACGTGAAACACCTTGGCCTGCCAAGTAAGTCGCTACAGAGTTTGCGCGTGCTTGAGACAATGGCAAGTTAATTGAGTCATTACCCGTGCTGTCTGTATAACCAGTTACAAGAATACCGCTCTTGTTATCTTCAGTTAATACTTGCGCTACTTTGTTCAAAGTGCCATAAAAGTTTGGTTTGATATTTGACTTGTTCGTGTCAAATGTAATGCTGCCCGGCATCACAAGGTTAATCGAACCATCTGCATTACGGTTAACGTCTACACCAGTACCAGCTGTTGCTTGACGTAATTTTTTCTCTTTGTTATCAAGATACACACCCGCTGCACCACCAACAACAGCACCAATCGCTGCTGCACGGTTATTTTGACGGCTGGTATTCGCATTGCCTTTAGAAACACCGTAACCTGCTGCAGCACCAATTAAAGTACCTAGAGCAGCTTTATCATATTCCACACCACCGATGTTATTACCAGTTGATTGACAACCTGTAAGTGCTACGGCCCCTGCTACAGCTGCTGAAATGACTAGTGCACGCATCGCATGACTCCTTGTTGTATGCTTTGTTGTTAAGCGAGATAATGATTTAAATTGAATGGGCTAACCATTGAATTTTTGTTAATAATAAATCGTTTAGTAATATTTTGTAATGTTTATATGTAACTAAAACCAAGTAGTTCGTCACAATATCTTCATAGTTTCCTGTTTAGGCTTTTTTATTTGCCTAACTGTCTCTATATTACTCAAAATATGAAAAAATTTAAGTGATTAATCTCTGGGGACTGTTTGGATATGTCATCGAATAGCAACAAGCAACCGACTTTAAAAAAACTGGCGCGTGGCCTGACGGTCACATCCGTCATGACGGGCAGTACTTTTTTTCATGGCCCCCCGGTGCTGGCCTTGGGTTTAACCAAACTTTTTAAAAAATCCGCAAAAGTGGATGAAACCAATATCAAGATTACCAACAGCTGGTTAGGGGTCAACAACTGGCTAATTGAGCATGTGCTGAAAAATACCGAATGGCAAATCAGTGTAGATGAATCACTGGATTTGAATATGCAGGGCCGTTATTTGATGACCTGTAATCATCAAAGCTGGGTCGATACCACGGTCAACCAGTACTTCGGTCTGACCCGTATGCCCCTGACGCGTTTCTTTACCAAATGGGAACTTATTTTTATTCCTTTTGTTGGTCAGGCCTTTAAAATCTTGGGCTTCCCGATGATGAAGCGGCATAGCAAGGAACAGATTGCTAAAAATCCTGCACTGAAATATCGGGATATGGAAGAAGCACGCAAATCTTGTGAACAGTTGATCAGTCAGCCTTTTACCCTGTTAAATTATCTGGAAGGCACGCGTTTTACCCAAGAAAAGCATGATCAGCAGCAGTCACCCTATACACATTTACTGAAACCTAAAGCCGGTGGTCTGGCATTGGCGCTCAGTATTCTCGGCGATAAAATTGATGCGCTGGTCGACATGACCATTGTTTATCCTGACGGTATTCCGGGCTATGGTGAATTTTGGTTAGGTGAAGTGCCACGTATTGCGGTAAATTTAAGAAAAATTGATATTCCTGACTGGGTGCTCGGTGGCAATTATGAAGATGATGCTGAATACCGTGCACGTTTCCAGAAATGGATAGATCAGATCTGGACTGAAAAAGATCAGCTCATCGCACAAATGCAGCAGAACTTTGCCCAAGCCCCGATCGGATCTGTAACTGAGTAATTATGAACAACGACAACCCGGACATTACCTCCAGCTCATTTAAATTTGTTCGTAAAGGAACATGGGGCTGGAAAATTGCACTGATTTACGACATTTTCATGATGGTTTTAATCATCATCAATCTGTTCTGTCTCAGTGCCAACGCCATTTTAATGAGCGATTTTGGTCAGTGGTTGTTTGACTTCATTCGTTTACCGGAAATCTTGCAGTTTTATAAAAGTGATTTACGCCCTTGGGTCATCATTACCGAGGGCTGGTTTACCACTTTCTTGGTCTGTGAATTACTGGCACGCTGGGTCATCGCAATTGTCCTGCGTCATCATCGACGCTGGTGGTTCTTCCCTTTTGTGCACTGGTATGAAATTTTATCCATTATCCCTCAGCTACGTTTCCTGCGCCTGCTGCGAGCCGTCGCGATTGGCTACAACCTGCATAGCCATGGTTATAAAGTAATTCCCAATCGCTGGTATCGCCAAGGCAACTTTTATTACAACATGCTGATGGAAGAGCTTTCTAGTCGAGTGGTACTGACTGTACTGGACGGTATTAAACGTGAACTGACCACGAGCACATCACATAAACAGTTAATTGATGATTTGGTGGAACATCATCGTAAATTACTGGCCATTGCCTTGGCAGATATCTTGCAGGAATCTTTAGGCAAGGAATTACAGTCACAACGTTCCATGATCGCTAAAAATGTAGGGCAAGTAGTGAATCAGGCGATTGAAGACACTCCTGAATTGACCCAATTATTACGTTTGATTCCAATTGTGGGCAGCCGGATTGAACAGCAAATTCAAAGTATTGGTCAACGCCTGGGTGAAAATATCACGCAAGGACTGATTGAACCATTTACCCACACAGGTCAAAAAGAAAATCCGACTTTTACCCTAATTTCAGATAAAATCAGCCAGATTCAGATTGAACATAATCCACATATTGATAAATTGGTCGAATCGGCTGTTTTTGAAACACTTGAAGCAATCCGAAAACAGGTGAAAGTCAAACAGTGGCAACAGATTTTAGAAGAACATGAGCAAAATCAGAGCTCAATAGATAAGTAAAGTTTAAAGTACAGAATCAGATCAATCCGTCCGGTTCTGTTCGCATAAAAAAATAACTGAGATCGCTAGAGAATTACTGCAATTTGTTCTAGGATTTGCACTATTTACAACATTGCTTCGACACCAAACCAGCACGTCAGAAGTATTTAAGGAAGAATTATGGCTGATATACGGATAAAAGGCAGAATGGTCAATGCGATACGCATTAGCCTAGATACCAATGATCATGATGCAATCCGCCAGCAACTTAGCCCAAAATTACAAGCAGCGTTTCCACCCGGCACTTTGGCAGTCATTGAAAGTTCAGTTGAACAGGAACTCATTGCGCTGATCCAACTATTAATCAGTCTGGATGTACAGCCTATGGCTGTTACTGAAGGCTTACTTGGAGATCAGGCGCGCGCCATTCAGTTCCCGGTACTGCCACCTGATCGACAGTTAGAAGAAATTAAAGCCACCAAAGAACAGGTGGTGGAAGTTAAACCAGAACCTACAGCGGTGAATGATAATCAAGCACCTGCTGCTCCGATCGTCGCGCATATCACCTCATATCATGATGAAATCCTGCGTACCGGCCAATGTATCGTGCAGCATAATGGCGACATTATTATTAATGCCGGTATCAACAGTGGCTCAGAAGTGATTGCTTCAGGCAATATTCATGTTTATGGCAGCGCACGTGGTCGGGTCATTGCGGGTGCGGGTGGCAATACTGCAGCACGCATTTTCTGTCATAGTCTCGAAGCAGAACTGATTTCAATTGCAGGAACCTATTGTGTGGCGGATGATATTCCACCGCATGTAGTTAAAAAATCTGTGCATATTTACTTGAATGATCAACTAGAGCTTGTATTTGAAGCTCTACAATTTTAATGTATAAATAAACACCAAAAACCCCATTTTAAACAGGGTATTTGAACCATAACAGGAGTGGATTCGGTGGCGAAAATTGTTGTCGTAACGTCAGGCAAAGGTGGTGTAGGTAAAACTACAACGAGTGCATCTTTTGCAACAGGTTTAGCCCTACGCGGTCACAAAACTGTTGTTATTGATTTTGATGTAGGTTTACGTAACCTTGATTTGATTATGGGCTGTGAACGCCGTGTAGTTTATGATTTTGTGAATGTTTTAAATAACGAAGCACGATTACAACAAGCACTGATTCGCGATAAAGATATTGAAAATTTATATATTTTACCTGCATCACAAACACGTGATAAAGATGCCTTAACCGATGAAGGTGTTGCTCGTGTAATGGATGAACTTTCGCAGGAATTTGATTATATTATCTGTGATTCGCCTGCCGGTATTGAGCGTGGTGCTATTTTGGCCATGTATCATGCGGATGAAGCCATCATTGTGACCAACCCTGAGATTTCTTCAGTACGTGACTCTGACCGTATCATTGGTATGCTCGACAGTAAAACTAAAAAAGTAGAACAAAACGAAGGTCGCATTCGTAAGCATCTGTGTATTACCCGTTTCAATCCGGAACGTGCCGATAAACAGGAAATGCTAACGATTGATGATATTTCTAAGGATATTTTACGTGTACCGACCTTGGGCGTTATTCCTGAGTGTCCAAGCGTTTTACAGGCATCGAATGAAGGTAAGCCGGTGATTCTTTTCACTGAAGCTTCTGCAGGTCAGGCCTATGATGATCTGGTTGCGCGTTTCCTTGGCGAAGAGCGTCCTTACCGTCATATCGAGGTAAAACCTAAGGGCTGGTTAGCACGACTATTTGGAGCGTAGACATGGCAGGATTCTGGAGTAAACTTTTTAGTGGCGAGGATAAACCATCAAGCGCACGGACTGCTAAAGACCGTTTGAAGGTGATCGTTGCATCCGAACAAGGCTTGGGTCGTCGCTTGAGCCAGGACAAAATTGACCAGATGAAGACTGAAATCATGCAAGTGGTCAATCGTTATGTTCGCGGTGTCGATGAACAGCATATTCAAATGCAGGTCCGTTCTGAAGCCAATATTGAAATGCTTGAAATGAATATCAATTTACCTGAAGAACGATAATCTGATTTTTGATTGGTCAAGTAAATTGATTCAAGGCAAAATATGAGAGTGGTAGAAATAGTAGTTTAGCTATATTCCGCCCACTTGAAGCATAGCTTCAAGTCTTGCGACTAGGCAAAGCAGTGCTTTGCTAATCTAGTCTCATATTTTGCCTTTTTTCATGCCGAAAAAACTACATTAGATCAAGGAAATTGCGATGGCATTATCTCAACCAGCGACCTTTAACGAAGAATGGTCAGATGAGCGTGTATTTGCCTACCTGAACCAGCTTCCTCCTGCAGGTGTTAATGCTGATTTTCACGTGCTCTATCATGCTTTCAAGCATATGCGTCCATTTGATTATGAACGCCTGTTGACGAAATTTGTCGCTGATGGCCGTGATGTCAATGCAACCAATCCGGAAGGCCAACGCATTCATGACGTGATTGCCACCTACCCACGTCAAAGTGCCGAGTTTCTGGATGTATTGGCAAAATTTGCCTGAGTCAAAAATACATAAAAAAGCCTGCTTTGAAAGCAGGCTTTTTTATTGAAGATATACTGAAACTAAACCAGAATTTCGCGTTTGCCGTTGGCGCCCATGCCGCTGACAATGCCGTTTTCTTCCATCTGGTCAATGATCCGCGCAGCACGATTATAGCCCAGACTGAATTTTCTCTGTAAGGATGAAGTGGAAGCCTTACGGGTTTCTAGTACAAAAGCCACACACTGGTCATACAGTGCATCGCGGTCTGATCCACCGTCGCCACCATCTTCAAAACCGCGACCCGATGGCTCTTCATCAAACGGTGTCAGGATCTCGTCGACATAGTTTGGTGAACCACGTTCACGCCATGCATCACAGATCCGGTTTACTTCATCATCGGCAATAAATGCACCATGCACACGCTCAGGTTCAATTTTACCCGGGCCCAAGAACAGCATGTCACCATGACCGAGCAAGTCTTCAGCACCACCCGCATCCAGAATGGTACGCGAATCGATCTTGGAGTTGACCCGCAATGCAACACGCGTCGGAATATTGGCTTTGATCAAACCGGTGATTACGTCTACTGATGGACGCTGGGTCGCAAGCAACAGGTGAATACCAGCAGCACGTGATTTTTGTGCCAGACGGGTAATCATTTCTTCAGCTTTTTTACCCACCTGCATGATCATATCCGCGAACTCATCCGCAACAATCACAATAGAAGGCAACGGTGTTAAGCGCGGCGCACGCTCACCCACAACAGAATCGCTGGCTTTCCAGGTTGGATCGATCAGGTCTTCACCATTGGCAATCGCCTCTTCCACTTTGCGGTTATAGTCGCTCAGTTTACGGATTTTCAGGAAAGACATCAGTTTATAACGACGTTCCATTTCATTGACACACCAGTTCAATGCGCTGACCGCATCTTTCATATCGGTAACTACAGGCGTCAACAAATGTGGAATATCGTTATAGTTCGCCAGTTCCAGCTGCTTCGGATCGATCAGAATAAGACGCAATTCATCCGGTGTATATTTCAGCAACATCGATAGAATCATCGAGTTGACCGCCACCGATTTACCGGAACCTGTGGTTCCTGCCACCAGCATATGCGGCGCTTTACCCAGATCAGCAATCACCGGATTACCGGAAATATCCTTACCCATTGCCATGGAGAGGATGCTATTCGGATCAGTGAAGGCTGGAATGGTCAAAAGTTCGATCAAACGGACCATTTCACGGGTACTGTTTGGTACTTCAATTCCGATATACGGTTTGCCCGGAATGACTTCAACCACACGCACCGATGCCATCGACATCGAACGTGCCAAATCACGCGAAATATTCGTCACTTTAGAGGCTTTTACTCCTGGCGCCAGATCCAGTTCAAAACGTGTCACGACTGGGCCTGGCTGTGCTTCTACCACTTTGGCTTTGACGTTGAATTCTTGCAACTTGATTTCAAGCAATTCAGATAAACGTGCCAGCTGCTCTTCAGTAAAATTCACTTTTTTATTCGGATCGACTTCATCCAGTAAATCCAGACCTGGAAGCGGTGATAAATCTTTTCGGCGCTCCACCACCTGCATGGCACGTGACATCGGACGGCCTGAAGCATCAGTTAAAGGAGCATCAAAATCAAACTCGTCTTCATCTTGTGGTTTACCAGCCGTTTCTTGCCAGGCTTCTACAAATTCTTCTTTAGATAAAGCCTCGCGTACTGCTGCATGAGTTGCAGAAGGAGGAGATACTGGTTGCTCTATACCCTGATGCTGAATTGGTGCCTGAACAAAAGCAGAAGATTGGGCATAGCTTGATGCACGTACTGGTTGGCTTGGCTCATCTTCTTCAATCAGTAAATCACCCAGGTCATCCAGATCGGCCTGTAATGCGCTATTTTTCACGACATGTGCCGTTGTCATAGACGCCATGACAGGTGCAACATTGGTCATGTCTTCTACAATTCTTGCCGTCTTTTCGGCTGGCGCTGTATTGAATGGACTATGCACATCGGTCGCAGTTTTGCCTTGCGGAACTGCAGCCAGAAGTTCATCAAAGATTTCATCATCATCCCAGTCCAGGCCTGTATGTGGAGCCGATGCGGTTCTGGTGTGAGCATGAGTCTGTGCTGAAACAGGTTGAGGAGCGGTTATATGTGAGACTGGAGAATTAAGCTGTTCTTCTTCGGCTGCTTTGAGTAAGGCATCAATATCCTGTTTATGGCGCTGATCTTCATTTGAATGTAAGGCACGCCACACCTCGCCTGTCGCTACCACACGATCCGGCTGTTGAGGCACTTGCTGTACTTGCTTAAATGTCTCGACTGGCTCAGGAGCCTGCTGCTCAGCCTCAGGAATATCCTCATAAAACTGCGGTTGTTGTGATTCTTTATCGGCAAAATCATCAAATAAGCGTTCAGCCACCTGATCGCGCACCACCGGATCTATTTCTACCAGTTGATGCTCAGGCGCAGGTGTTACTGCAACCGCTACTTTTTTTGCACTAATGACTGGCTCTTTTTTGGCGACAGGTGCAGTCCGGTCAAAATCAGACATGCCTTCAGGCACATTGCGGTAGAACAGGTCTTGTAAATAAGCAGGGGTTGCTTTGAGGCTGCTCCAGGTCTTGTTCCATTTCACCCCAAACGCCAAGGTAAATAGCACCACCCAAAGCACCAGCAGGAAGAATGCTGCACCGTATACTGTCAGCAGTTGTTCCAGACTCTGGCCTAATTCATAGCCAATAATACCGCCGGAAGAATTATCCAGCGTATCAGCAGGGACTTGCCAAAATAAAAACAACAGCGCTGAGGTGGTCAGCAACAGGAAGAATTGCGCAGCATAGCGAAATGGCCGGTTCAGGAAGCTACGCGGCCACCAGACCTGAATCGCTTCCATAAACAGATAGACAGGGATCAGCAGACTTGCCCAACCAAGGAAGCCAAACAAAAGGTCTGCAATCCAGGCACCCGCTACCCCACTGGCATTCGAAACGGTCTGCGTATCACTGGAGATATGCATCCACCCCGGATCAAATGGCGTATAGGTCACTGTTGCAAGAAACAGATAAATCCCAAATGAGACTAAAAATAATGTCATTACTAAGCGCTGTGCATAGGCACTCGACACCGCTGTCATATACTGTCCTGTAACCAATTCTTCATGAATATTCTTTTGCTTCAATGCTTGAAAAAAGCGACGCAATAAAATACATATTATGCACCTGTTCTGTGAAAAAAGATGCACTATTGTGCAAGCACAATGTTACTTATGCTATATAGCCCAAATCGATTTCAATGATCAATAATATCGACTTTAATCTCACACCACTGTTATACAGTTTCACGTATAATTCAATAAATTTCTAAATAAAAAAGGATACAGCTGATGAGCGCACGTCACTCACGACTGATTATTTTAGGTTCTGGCCCTGCAGGCTATAGCGCAGCAGTATATGCAGCGCGTGCAAACTTGAAACCTACCCTGATTGCAGGCTTGCAACTGGGCGGTCAGCTGACCACGACGACTGACGTCGATAACTGGCCGGGTGATCCCGAAGGTTTGACTGGTCCCGCATTGATGGAACGTATGCAGGCACATGCAGAGCGTTTTGGCACTGAAATCGTGTATGACCATATCAATGAAGTGGATCTTAGCCAGCGCCCGTTCGTGTTAAAAGGCGATATGGAAGAATTCACCTGTGATGCCCTGATTATCTGTACCGGTGCAACTGCCCAATACCTCGGTCTGGAATCTGAAGCAGCCTATATGGGTCAAGGTGTCAGTGCTTGCGCAACCTGTGATGGTTTCTTCTATAAAAACCAGAAAGTTATGGTCGTAGGTGGTGGTAATACCGCTGTTGAAGAAGCGTTGTATCTATCTAATATTGCTTCTCACGTGACTCTGGTTCACCGTCGTGATTCACTACGTTCTGAAAAGATCTTGCAAGATCATTTATTTGCCAAAGAAAAAGAAGGCAAGATCAGCATTATCTGGAACCATCAGGTCGATGAAGTTCTAGGCGATGCACAATCTGGCGTGACCTCGGTTCGTCTTAAATCAACTCAAGATGACTCTACTCAAAACGTTGATGTGACGGGTATGTTTGTGGCGATTGGTCATAAGCCAAATAGCGCCATGTTCGAAGGCCAGTTAGAGCTTCGTGACGGCTATATCCAGGTGCAAAGCGGTACTGCAGGTAATGCAACACAAACTTCCGTACCGGGTGTATTTGCAGCAGGTGATATTGCGGACAGCATTTATCGTCAAGCCATTACTTCTGCGGGTTCAGGCTGTATGGCTGCGCTGGATGCAGAAAAATATCTTGATGCGATGGGTAAACTAGACTAAGCAGCAAGAATAAAAAAGCCGTCCATTATGGGCGGCTTTTTTATTGCTAGAATGAGATGATGATTTATCTATAGATTTATGTTGGGTCTGCCATGTCTTTACTTCCTCCCTCAGAATTCATTTTTCCCAATCCGGTCGAGGTTGATCCTGAAGGTGAAGGATTGATTTGTATTGGTGCAGACCTCTCCCCTTCCACACTTTATGAAGCCTATACGCATGGATTATTTCCATGGTTTTCAGAAGGTGATCCGATTTGCTGGTGGAGTCCGGAACCACGCTGCATTATTCGCCCCGAAGATTATCATCCAAGCAAATCCCTGCTACGCAATATGAAAAAGCAGGACTATAAAATTACGGTCAATCATGCTTTTGAAAGAGTGATTCGTTCCTGCTCCCTACCCCGTGCTTATGCAGACGATACCTGGATCAGTGAAGATATTATCGCAGGCTATTGCGACATGTTCGACGCAGGATATGGCTATAGCATTGAGGTCTGGGATGAAGATCGCGTCGTCGGTGGACTTTATGGTGTGACCATCGGTCAAGGCTGTTTTGGTGAATCTATGTTTAGTACGCAAACCGATGTTTCTAAAATGGCTTTCTATACCTTAATGCTGATTGGACAGGAAAATAAACTACCCTGGATCGACTGCCAACTGGTGAACGATCATCTGTTAAGCCTGGGTGCCTGCACACTTTCTCGCCAAGTTTATCTTAATTCTTTACAAGATATTGTAAAAAAGCCTGCGATTGATTGGAAAAAGTATCAGGAAGGTGTATTTTCAAGTAAAACAATAGCGCAAAACACGCGCTTAAGTGAATGAAAATAACAGAGGGTAGTTGTTATGAACTCTTATCAGCCAAAGGCCCTACTGAACGATTTACAGTATTATATTACGCCGCCGCATGATTGTAGCTATTTGCCCAACAAGTCGGCGCGCATGGTTTTTCTGGATCCTGCACATCGAATTGATGTAGTCACTTTATCGGAACTGTCACGTACCGGTTTCCGTCGCAGTGGTGATTTCGTCTATCGCCCCGAATGTCATCTGTGTCGTCAATGCCTATCTTCGCGTGTGCCTGTCGCTGAATTCCGCATGAACAGTTCACAAAAAAAAGCCTGGAAACGTAATCAGGATCTGGTGATAAAAATTACCAGTCCAGATCACGCCGGGGACCTACATTATGCGCTGTATGAACGCTATATCAATGAACGCCACGCAGATGGCGATATGTTCCCACCCACCCGGGATCAGTTCGAAAAATTTTTATTGCAAAGCTGCACCGACAGCTTCTTTCTAGAATTATGGCAAGGTGAGCGTCTAATCAGTGTTTCAACCTGTGACTTGCTGGATGATGGCATTTCTGCCGTCTATACCTTCTTTGACCCAGATGAAAATCGCCGCTCACTTGGTGCTTTTGCAATCTTGAAACAGATTGAACATGCACAAAAGCTGGGCTTACAATTTATCTATCTGGGATATTGGGTGCCGCATTCTAGCAAAATGAATTACAAATCTCAGTATCTGCCACTGGAACTCTTGATCGATGGACAATGGCGACGCTTAAATCATGCCCTAAGTGCCACGGAGATTCAGCACTTGGGAAACTCATTAATGACGACCTTACCCAGCGGATGGAATCACCAGATTATTAAATAAGGTCGTCAGTTTGTATTATTTAAATAGACTAGCAAAATCATCCGTACATGCTTTTACCATAATGATGGCATGTTCACGGCTTCCGTTGGCATTTGGATAATAGTTCTTGCGCAGATCAATCTGATGAAAGCCTGATTTTTCATATAGCTTGATCGCAGCCTGATTACTCTCGCGTACTTCCAGGAAAATCTGTACCGGATTATTTTTTAGCATCGCCACTGAAGCCTCCAGCAACTGATAGCCCAAGCCCTGACCTTGCTGTGCCGGATTAATTGCCATGAGCAATAAATTGGCTTCATCCAGCACTGGTTGTAAAATACAAAATCCGGCCACCTGCCCTTGCACTTCAATCACGGTACTTTGATAAGCCGTTACAGCATCTTCGAACTGTTTTAAAGTCCAGGGATGTGATTGAACCGATCTCTCAATCTTTGCAACGGCTTCTACATCCGCTGCTTGCATTAAACGAATCATCTTCGTTCATCTTATATAGAATCAACCTCCGCATTATAGAAACTTCATCCAAAAAATCGAGCAAAAAAAAGAGCGATTTCAGTCGCTCTTCAATATTCAGTTCTGTCACAAACCCAATTTAGCTTTCCAGATCGCCAACAGTTGATCTGTATGATGATCATTCGGATGGAATCCCGGTTTAAAATACATCAGCATTTCTTTCGCCATACCGGTAATGACCCCTTTAGAAGGACTATAGGCATAGGTATAAATGGCTTTTAAGGACTCAAGATTAAACTGCTGATCCTGTTTGAGCAATCGCGCAAGGAAATAACTTTGCACCACAAATAAGGTTGCCATTGCGATGACCAAGGATGAAGTACGCAGTGCATAGGCTTTTAGGCCTTTGCCAAAAACTCCTTCAAAGACATCATATGCAACTGCCTTATGTTCATTTTCCTCGATAGCATGCCATAACCACATGGTTTTCATGGTTTCATCTGTCATCAATTCCTGAATGTGGCTATTGGTCAAAAGCTGTGAGGCAATGGTTGCAGTGAAATGCTCAAGTGCCGTAGTTGCAGTCAAATCTACCATTTCTTGGGTAATTCCCACAGGCTTACCCAGTTTAGCCATGACTTTACGTGTCGTTTGAATGACTTTATCGGTATAACGATCAAGCGTCTCGACATCATGCCCATGTTTTTGCGCAGAAGCATTAAAGCCGATATGCTCGTGAGTATGCATGGCTTCCTGACCAATAAAAGCAGAAATTTCTTTTTGTAATGCTTCATTATTGGCAATTGCAGGATGGTTACGTACCGCGCGGACTGAATCTATAAAAAACTTTTCACCTGCTGGAAATAGCGCAGATAATGCGGTCATAAAATGAGTGAGACCTGCTGAACCATTCATCCAATATTCCGGTACAGCATCAAAATCAAAGTTCATGCGACGAACTGGAAAACTAGCACCCGCACGATTGGTAATATTTACTTTCGCATTCATGTGACCACTCCCATCAGGCCAACCCAGGCCCAAAAATGTAATATTCATATTCTTATCTGTATATTACGTGGTAATTTTTTTTACATAAGTGCAGTTTAGGTCAAGCCGATATCAGATAAGGACAGCTTTTGAAATCATTGTCAGACAATTTATTTTTAGTTTTATAAAAGTTTGAATCAAAAAAAAGCGCCTCAAAGAGGCGCTTTTCTTACACAATCAGCGATTATGCAGTTACTTTAGCAACTACACCAGCACCAACTGTACGACCGCCTTCACGGATCGCAAAACGTAGACCTGGGTCCATTGCGATCGGGTGGATTAGCTCTACTGACATCTCAAC